>QIFF01000111.1 GCA_003230635.1 bacterium
TCGCCTTGCCTGATGTATTCCTGTTTGGAACTGGCCCTGGTCACTACCACCGGCTTGCCCAGGGCCATACCCTCCAGCATTACCACCATCCCCACCGAGCGCAGCCGGGTTTTAAGCGGCACAACAACAACCTGCGCTTTGGCCAAGAGGTCAAGATAGTCAGGGTATGGTATATCGTAAAAGACCTTGACCCCTGCAGGGGGGGGTAAGCCTTTCATCCTCTTGGGGGAAGTAACGATTATCAGGGGAATCCCCGTCCCCTCCAGCGCCTTGAGCAGGGTGGCGTAATCCCGCCCGGCATTACCCGCGGCAAAAACGTAGCCCTCATGCCCGACAATCCGGCGGGGCTGGGTAATATTAGTATGATAATAAAGAAAATGAAATCTTTCTTGAGGAATTCCCAACAACTGGGCATAATCGGCCAGCTCGTTACGGGAAAAGACCAGGATGCAGTCCACTCCAGCCAGGATGCGCCTTTGAACAGCCCGCTTGAGCCTCCAGAAAAAGCCGGGCTTTTCCTCGTCCAACATAAAGTCCAGCATGAGCTGGGGGCGTCTTTGCCGGGGGATGAGCCACTGCAGGAAAGCATAGACCTGGCCGCCCCGAAAGTCCCCGGTAATCACCAAATCATAGCTGGCGCGCCGCCAAAATAGGCGTATGGCCTTTACCCAGTAATGCTTGGCAAGGGTATAGTCGCTTCCCCAGAAGGGAAGGTAATCAATGTTCTGAGTTTGCTCTTCCCACCTGGGGCACTGGGATTTGATAATTTGATAGTCGGTTAGAATCTTCATCTGAATTAGTGTAGTCGCCCAATTCATTGGGCACTCCCTCTCCCCAGTGGGGAGAGGGCTGGGGTGAGGGGGAAATTGCCTGATAAATCAGGCAACTACAAAAGGGCTTCCTTCGCCTAGTATTTACGCGCAATAACAATACTATAAAAACCGTATTTGGTGTCCAACCACCTGTCCAGGGGATTGATCAAACATTTTAAGCCCTGAAGCAGGCAGTGATAAGCCCGGGATACAAGGGAGTCCGGGTTGTAGTCATATATGCTGTATAAGGGAGTCATGACGCTGTTGCTGAACCCCTTGGCATAGGCTTCCAGCACCTCAAAACCAGACCTGCTCAAGAGAGCCTTTAATTCCTGGGGGGTGTAATAATCCTCATATTCCTGTATGGGAAAGAATTTATTAAAAATGCTCCACAGCCCTTTATTGGGGGTATCCAGGAAGATAATTCCGCCCCGCATAAGCACCCTTTGCATTTCTTGCAAGGGTGTTGATGGATTTGCAAAGTGTTCAATCACTCCCAGGCTGGTAATAAAGTTGAAGCTTTCTTCCTGGAAGGGGAGGTTTTCCAGATTTGCTTTCAAGAAATGGACTTTTTCGCAGGAATGTTTTAACTTGTAGCCTTGAGCCGCCAGGATGGCATCGGAAATGTCAATCCCCACGGAGAGCTTTACCCTCTCAATCCTCTCCAAGAGGAAGTTCCACATACCCAAGCCGCAGCCGGCCTCCAAAAAAGTCACCCCCCCTTCAGAACAATATTTTTCAAGGCAAAGTTTCACCTCCGCGGTGAGATATTCATTTTGAGCCTGAGCAGGGTCTTCTACTAAAAACCCTGATTTGTCCCATAAGCCATCCCAGTATGCCTTGCTGGGCATTCTTCAGCGTCTCCTGTATAAGACCACTTTGTCTGCTCCCTTGACGGTCCTGTATTTGTGGTAAGCAGGCTCAGGCAGGTTCTCCCAGTGAATCTCCGGGTAATCTATTTCTATCTTATCATATTCGGCCTGCAAGAGTGGGCGATATTTCCCTATCAGCATGTATTTTTCCCCACCCTTCCACCATTTTCGTCGTTTCCTGAATATCCACCAGTCAGGAATAAGCTCATTTTCAAGATTAATGCTGGAAACTATTTTTAATTTGTCCCCCAGGTAAAACTGGAGGGGAAGATCGCCATAAGTTATTTTCACCACTTCATCTTGCTTGGCATGTTGGGCCAGATAGCTGGTAATCCCTTCAATAGGGCCGTCGTAATCATGGGTAAGTTCGTAGCAATAATCAAACAAGCTCCAGGAATTTTTAGAATATGTTATTAATTTCCAATTCATAAATTTGAGCTGGGAACTGACCCGTTTCTTGTCCAACACTCCACTTAGGCCGGACGAGACAGCATCCACCAGGCCGGAGCGGTCAGTGAGCAAATGCAACTGGTAGGGAAGCCTGTGCAGCCAGTTGCCGCTCAACAATATTCCTATAATGACTACAGTTATAAGCTTATGCTCTTGGGAATAAAGTTGTTTTAACAGGTAGCTTACAATTATAGTAAACAAGGGGATCACTTGGATAATATGCCTGAAACCATGAATGGCGACCAGGGAATAAAATCCCACCGTGGCGGCGGAAACTATTATAAGCAGTTTTAAGGGTTCCGGCAGTTGCCCCATTTCTTTCCCTAACCAGCCTTTTTTGTACATAAGTAAAATGATTAATACCAATAGCAACGGCAGACAATAGTCGTTTATATGCAACAGGTATCTTATCCCCCTGGCGAAAACATTGTATAAGGAGAAAACCTCCCCCCTGTACACAACTTCCTTGCGCCGCCAAATTTCCAGGTAAAACGCCCCCGGCAAAACCAACAAGATGATTTGCAATAAGGGCATAAGAAAGATTTTAAGCCGCTCTTTGTCAAGGTATATCAGGGAGTAAATCCCTAATCCCAAGCCCAGGGAGAAAAAGCTGGCGTAGTTTGTATAAAACAACAGCAGCGAGCAGATTACAAATTTAAGCTTTCCCCGGCCCGTTCGCAGTAAATCCAGGCAGGCGTCCAGGGTCAGCAGGGTGAACAGCACTACCAGGCTATAATAACGGCCTTGCCTTATGTACAGGTAAAAGGGGATGGAAAAGGTAAGCAAAAGTAAAGAAACATTTACTATAAATTTGTCCGGGAAGTGTTTCTTTAAAAAATTGTAGAAAACGGGGATCACCGCCCAGCCCGCCAGGGCAAAGGGAAGCCGGGCTGCGGCAGTGCCAAAGCCAAATATGAGGAAAGAAGCGGCCGCCAAATAAAACTGCAGCCAGGGGTGAAAAATCCAAACCTTGTTTTCCTCTGATTTGTAGGGAGCGATTTGGTTCTGCTGCACCAGGTTCCTGCCGTCGTCGGCTAAGGGAAGGCCGAATTTCAAGACGTTTCTGGCTAAAACAGCCGTTTCCGCTTCATCGGTATTCAGATAGACATTTCCCAGGTTGGCAAAGGCAAAAAAGGCGCTGATTATTAAACAAAAAATTAACAACCCGCTATGTTGCGGCGCCAGTCTATCCCAAAATTTCATGGTACAGCCCTTCATATTTTTTAACCATCTGCGAGCCCGAAAACAACTCCTCCGCCCTTTTGCGCCCTTGCTCACCCATTTGTTTCCTCAGGGAAACGTCAGCTAACAGATAAACCATCTTTTGCGCCAGCTCCCGAGAGTCACCCGGCTTAAATAAAAGCCCGCTTTCCCCCTCCACCACTACCTGGGGGTTGCCCCCTATGCGACTGGCAATTACGGCCTTTCCCGCCGCCATAGCCTCCAAAAGGCTGACGGACGTACCCTCATAAAAAGAGGAAAGCACTACCAGGTCCAGCATCGCCAGCAATTCTGGAATATCCTGCCGCTTCCCGGTAAAGATTACTTGATCGCCAAGATCCAAGCTTGAAGCCAATTGTTCCAGCTCTTTCCTTTTAGGGCCGTCGCCGATAATCAGCAGCCGGGCTGAGGGAGTTTGCCGACAAACAAGCGGCATGGCCTGCAAAAGGGTTATATGATCCTTCTCTTGCCCCAGCCTGGCTACCATACCGATTAGCAACTCAGCAGGCTTACATCCCAGCCTGGCCCTCTGTTTGAGATTGTCCCCAGCAAGCCTAAAGCGCTCAACCTCAATTCCATTGAGCAATGTCCTAATCCGTTCGGGAGGGATTCCCTCATAAGTCACCAAGCTCTGTTTCACCGCTTTGGAAACTGCGGTGACCGCCGCGGTACAGGGGATTAAGATGAACTTATTGAGCAAAACCTGCAGCGGCTTGCGCCGGTCCGGATAATGCCGGCCGTGTTCGGTGAAAATCACTTTAACAAATCCAGCCAGAATTGCGGCCAAGGCTCCATAAAAATAGGCGGTATATTGATGGGCGTGAACCAGGGCTATATCTTCCCGACGAATCAATTTAGCCAGGCGTGGGATTAGCCCCCAATCCACTCCCGGCCTCCGCCGGAGGTAAAAGACCTTAACCCCCTGCTGTCTTAAATCCTCCCCTGGCTCCCCCACCGCATCCAAACAGGCCAAGAGGGGTCGAAAACTTGTCCCCGGCCTTGAACAGGGGTCAAGAGATAGGCCTTTGATCAGTGTTTCCACCACTCTGGCCGCTCCCCCCTGGGAGAAATCATCCACCAGGAAAAGTATTTTGGGGGACTTTATCACCCTCGTTGCCTGCCTCGTCTGTCTTTATGTTTGGATTTAAAGGGTGCCTTGAAAAATGAGAATTTTCGTTCAAGATCAAGGCACTTAATTTAACCCCAGACATATGTTTGATATCCCGAGGATTAAATTTTGAGCATAACGCAGAAAAATGTTACCAGACACTGTCTGGTTGGGCGAAAAGGCCATTTTTCAAGGTGCCCTAAAGTCTGAAACCCGCTGTCAGCAAAAACCAATAGCCAAATAAAACCAACAACCAGGTAACAGTTACCTGGTTGAGTCTGCTGCTTTTTGGCTGGTCTTTGCCCATGGCAACGTAGTACAAAGAAGTAGTAAGGGCCACCAGGACATAGATAATTCCCGCCTGGGCATTGCTCAAAAAGGTAGCGTTTATTATATAAGAAATGAGGGCTATTTCCAGCGCGGTGCTTAGCGGAAAAACCCAGTTGTTCTCTTCAGCCCGGGGTAATAGTTTTCGCAAACGGCGCATTTGAACAAGTGGAATCAACAAAAAAAGCAAGAAAAAGGTTAGCCCCGGTACTCCTGTTTCCCCGGCCATTTGGCCGTAAGCATTATGCAAGACCAAACGTCTGGAGGGACGGTGAATGATGATATAATCCTCATCCCCCCAACCGGTGGGGACAACAATTGTTGGGGGACAATATTTCATAAATACACCGTAGGCCTTGCCCATACCAACTCCGCCCCAGGGGTGGGCCTTTAACATTTCCCAACCTACAACTACAGACGTAATACGATTTAGGGCGGACTGGTCGTGTTGCCAGTTCATAATGGATCGAAGGCGGTTGTTGAGCTTTTCGTAGAAAACACCGTACCCCCCAATAACAAACAGCGTCAAGAAGAGAATGGGCAGGGCTTTTTTCTTGTTTACCAAAATCATCCTGAAGAATACCAGCAAGAAGACGATTGCCAGGGTAATATACCCCCCCCGGGAAGAAGCGGAGATAATGGCAGCTATATCCAGCACAAAAACACCCAGCCAAAACAGCTTAATCTTATCTCTGGGTTCCCATAAGAACAGGGCATAAAAAAGAGGCAAGGCTATGTTCAGAGCGGCGGCCAACTCATTATTATCCGCCAGGCGACCGGGAATTTCCGCGGTGACTGTATAGATGGTGCTAAAACCATAGTATGACGCCATGCGCAGCACCTTAAGGACATAAAAGGCATAAACTCCTGCAAACCCGCACAGCAAATAAAACAACTTACGTTTATCTTTACCGACAATATGCGTACAGACAAAAAACGCCAACACCCAAGTGGCCTGGATCAGACCTTGGTATAAGTGGGATCGTCCCCATAAGATATGGGCCATGGCCATCGTCCACAGCCCCAGGGCGGGAAAGTTGGCGGCATCCGGGACAAATTGAACTTTTTCCGCCCGCCCCTTGAAGATACTAAGCCCCCAACCCAAAAGCGCCAATAGCAAAAGGGGAGTTCCCATATACATGCTGGGAAAGTTCCAGATGGCCCTGTGGAGCATCCCTAAGGCAAAGACCAGGTAAAGAATAATCGCCAAAAGAGGGTTGGCAAAAGCCAGAATTAAAAATACCGGAACGGCTGAATAGACTACAATGTGGCGTGCAGGATATAATAAAACCCCGCGGGCCAAGAAATAGCCGACAATCACAGTAAAAATAACAATATAGTGTTCGCCAATCAAAACCAGGAGTTTGTGTACCCGTGACCCTTCTTTGATGTGGAAGAACTTCAACAATGTCCAATAAAGTGGCTCAGCCAGCTCGGCAACGGTATTAACAAAAGCTGTAAGCTTGCTTTTTAAAAAACCGGGTTTCCTGGCCAATGGTTTAAGTTGACCAGGATTATTTTTAACGTCTTTCATCGTAAATCCTTTTATAACTCACGCATTGTCAAAACTAACCACAGAGAGCACAGAGACAACAATGTCAAATGTCAAAATCCAAAGTTCAAATGAACTCCAAATGCCAAATGTCAAAAATTTTGTCATTTAGATTTTGGCATTCCTTTGTCATTTTGATGTTTCGGTCTGTCCTCAGGCCGAAACCAGTACGGGGTGCGACGCCCTTAAAGCTTTCGGCTTGAGACAAACCGAAAGATATATAATCTTTTCTCCTCTGTGTCCTCTGTGGTTCATCTTTACCTTAGCTCAAAGAGTTGGCAAAATGTCCCATAGCTTGTTGTTTAGCATACAGCACTTCTTACACTTAGGGAAAAGTCGCAGGCTTTTTAGCTGCCGGCGGAAGCGGCGGTAAGCCTGGCTGTTCCACAAGCTGGAGAAGGGCTGCCGCCGCACGTTCCCAATACAATAGTCAATGGAGCAAGGATAAACCTCACCATAAGGATTAATGCGGCCGGCATACCAGGGGAAAAAACACTTGGAGCAATAAGCGTATGAATCATCAGTAAAATACCTGCTTATTTGTTCCCCTCGTAAAGGAGGGAGAAAATTAACCCTCAGCTTGTACTTGCCTGCCTGCTCACAGGAAAGGGCAATTTGCCGCTTGACTATTTCCGGGTCAATCGCCTTCAAGTCATCCGGCAGGACTTGATTTTCCTGCTTGACTCCCTGCAAATCAATCAGTCTGCCGGTCTCGCTTACCGCCTTTTGAGTAGTAAAAAATAGATAGGCAAAATTCACCGCAGGCACCTGCAAGCGATCGGCGATTTCCAGCAACTCACTAAAGCAATCCTGGTTTAGGGCCGAAATCGTGCAGTTAAAGGCCAGGGAAGGCAACTGGCTGCCTTCAGAGGCTTTGAGCTTCCGAACCAGTTCAACCGCCCGGCAGAGCTTGGCAAAACAACCCTCTCTCCCCCTGACCAGGTCATGCACCTTCTGGGGGCCGTCCAGGGAAAAGGTAAGCGCATCCACCTTCGCCTGCACAAGACGGCGGGCAATTCTCTCATTCAACACCCCGCCGTTAGTCAAAATATTGCAGGCCATTCCCCTTTCTTTAATATACTGAGCAATCCAGGCTGCCTGTGGGTGCAAAAGGGGCTCTCCCCCGGTCAAGGTTATTACCTTTACTCCCATGGAAGCCAAATCATCCACCACCGCCTTCGCCTCCTCCAGGCTCAGCTCAGCTTCGGCAGAGGAGGCGCGCCGCTTACCGCTCTGGGACTTAAACAACTCTTGCGGGCAAATCCGACAAGACAGATTGCAGCGAAAGGTCAACTCCCAATCCACGTTCAGGGGAGAGAAAGCACGCCCATTCAAACAAGCATAGGCCAGCCAATAGTAGGGACTGGTCATGGCGGTGCGCAAATCACTTTTCCAGTTGCCATTAGGCCAAGACATGCTTTTAATATCCCTCTTCAATTGACGGTTGCTTCCTCTCCCCTCCGGGGAGAGGATTGAGGTGAGGGGGGACTTGTCCTAGAAAGGGACCCCTCACCCTACCCCTCTCCCCAAAGGGGAGAGGGAACTTTCTTTTCCCAATCCTCAATCATATAAAACAGACCCTTAAAAGTCAAACTTTTACTTGACTTTGCATTAGGGGATTGCTATTTTGAAATCGTCGGCAAACCCTTAGAAACCCTCTATAAAGCTAGTTTCTAGCAATCGTCAATTATGGAGCCAATCCCAAACTACAACCTCCCGCAATGGGTTAAAACTCACACCCTACGACTGATAATCACCGGCCTGATTTGTGCCGGGCTGCTGCTTTTCTTTAGCTGGCTGGAAAGCACAGTAACTTACAACCACTGGCAGCTCACCTTCTACTCCCCTGCCCTAAACAGCTTAGGAGAAATTGCTTATCGCGGGGACAAGCTTTACCTAGCCGCACCGGAGCAGGGGAAATCCTGGGTAATCTCCAAGGGGCGGCTATCCACCTTTCGCCGCAAACACTGGCTGGCGATTCGGGTCAGCTTTCTCAACCTGCTGGGTTTTGCCTGTATTATCCTGGCAATCATAGCCTTCAAAAAACGTGCCCTTTTGTGGAACAAGCTAAAGCAACTGACCGACTACCTGGTCAACCAGTGCTCCTGGCGGGCTCTGGGCGCTACGGGGATATCAGCCCTCTTTATCTTGAGCATCTTCCCTACAGGGAATTTCGCCCGCTGGTGGCACCCCTACAAATTCCTGGGCGCCCCCTCAAAGGACTTCCTGGCGCGGCTGACCTACGACCTGATGACGGAGGGCATCATCTATAGCAAACAACGCCTTTTCTACGCCTCCTTATTCACCATTCCCCCCCTGATTCTCAAGTTGACGGTCATAGTCTGCTTTACCCTGCTGCTGTTCACCTACTGCCCCCTGCCCAAATCCCTGAAACAAACCAACTTCAAGAACCTCGCCAAACCCCTTTGCCGCCCGTTGACCCTGCTGATTCTGGCCGGCTTGATCTTGATTACCGCTGCCTTGCCGGCCTACAATCATTTATCACCCTCTAACGAGAGCATTGCCCAGCTCTTCCAGGCCAAAATCTTTCAACAGGGCAACCTGGCCTACCCCATTCAGCACAGCAAGGAATTCTTTCACTTCCCCTTTATTTCCAACGACAATGCCTGGCATTCCCAATTTGCTCCCGGCTACCCCTTCTTACTTTTCCTGGGGCTGCTGGCCAGAGTTCCCTGGCTGCTCAACCCCCTGCTGGCTGCGCTTACCGTGGTGCTGGTCTATAAACTGGCCTCGGCCCTCTATGACCGACCCACGGCGATTTTGAGCTGCATCCTGTTAGCGGCGTCCCCCCTTTACCTGCAAACAGCCGCCGCCGGGCTGCCGCATACCGCCACTGCCTTTTTCCTCTGCCTGGGACTATTTTTCTACCAGGATTTATTCAAGCAGCCGCGCGCAAGCCGCGCCCTGCTGGCCGGTTCGGCCTGGGGCATGAGCTGCCTGATCAGCCCCCAAACCACCCTGGCCCTGACCCTCCCCTGGCTGATTTACCTGGCTGTAGGAGCGCCTTCCAGGCGCGAAATGTCCGGTTTTCGCGGCAAGATGCCGCTCCTACAACTGCTCTGGCTTTTACTCCCCTTCAGCCTGGCGCTGGCTGCCCTCGCCGCCTACAACCACCAACTGACAGGGCGCTTTTTCCTCTTCGGCTATAACTCACTCCTCCTGGCCCGGCTTACCCAGGTAACTCAACCCCTTAAAGCGGGCCTGGTTCACACCGGCTATCGCCTGGAACAAATAAACTATCAGCTTCTAGGCCCCTGGCTGCCAGCTTTTGTCTTCATCTGCACCCTCCCCCTCTGGCGCAAGCGGCAGCGCTGGGACCGGCTGCTGCTGGGCAGCCTATTTACCCTGCTGGCTACTTATGCTATATTCTTTACCGACCAAGCCAATTTCTCCAATTTCCTATTGGGCATACTGCCCCTTCTAATTGTCTTGAGTGCCCGCGGGATGCTCTTATTTCCGGATCTCATGAGCAATTGGGGCTTTAGCCGGGAGAAAACAACCTGCCTTTTGCTGCTGATTCTCCTCCTCAACCTGGGGCTGAATTTAGGGGCAAATTTTAGGCAGCCGGCAGCCGAGCCAAGCCTTAATCAACTGGTCAGGCAAAGCGGCATTAAAAGGGCGCTGATTTTTCTTGACCCGGCCCACTACCCCCAGGGCTTTGTGCATAACTCCCCTGCCCTGGACAACGACATTATTTACGCCCGCAACCTGGGCCAATACAA
>QIFF01000265.1 GCA_003230635.1 bacterium
TTTGTAGCATTAAAACGCTCTGCCTCAATCAATGCAGATACTGTCCGATGCAATAACTGATACCTGATGTTCCCCAAAGGCTTACTGAATAATCCAAGTTGCTCACAGAGAAATTTCAGTCTGGTCTTTTTCCCAGGAGAACCATTTTCTTGCCATTCCGATACTAAGGGGCCAAATGGCTCGTTCACCTTACCTTCAACGGCTATCGAGATCAAGTCCCCTTGGGATCGTGCAAGAATGAATATATCATTTTGGGAAGGTCGGCCCCTACCTGGGAGAGGGACTTTATACTCAGGGAAAGCAACCAGGATTTCCATTTCTTTAAAAAATGGATAAGCTGATTGAGAAAAAACCTGCTTTATGCTATCTGGAAAACCATCAGCCTGTTCCCAACAATAGGCAAGGGTTTTGGCAGAATAACCACTTCGCCATTGTTTCAATGGTTCAGCTAAAAAACTCTTCCACTTTTCAGGCCCTTTAGAGGGAATAAAGATTTTGTTCATTTGTCATTTTCCCCTTTGACTTTGACTCGCTTCTGCAATATTTCTTGGATCTCCTCAACGGCAAAAGACATCAGATTTTAAATTACGACCAACGTTAGCTGGGCTATCTTTGCAAACTGTCAAAGCCGGATATTGGAGCTAAATCAACTCCTTTAACCCCTTACCAGGCTTAAACTTAATCACATTCTTAGCAGCAATTTTTATTGCCTCACCAGTTTGAGGGTTACGGCCTGTGCGAGCAGCTCGCTTGGATACGGAGAAAGTGCCAAAGCCTACTAAGGTCACGGAATTACCATTTTTCAGGGCCTCGCCTACCCCTTCAAGCATTGAATTTAAAGCCTTCGCGGCGGCGGCTTTGCTCAATCCGTTGTCGGCAGCTATTTTAGCAGCCAAGCCTGCTTTGTTCATTTGCGACCTCCTTTATCAATGGGTTTTAGATTGTATGAGAAATATACTGTGTTACCCTTAAGATGTCAACAGCGGGGGTAATTTACAGCAAACCTCTCCTGTTAAGATATTGACAAAACATAGTAAGTTACATTGTCATAGCAATTAAGCGGAAAGTCAACTTTCTTAATCTTGAGTACTGCCGACATGACCAGAAAAGAAATTGCCAAAAAGCTTGTGGAAGTATTACCCGCCGAGTTTTTCAAGCGAGACCTCCACCTAAAAATAGACATTGAAGGGCAAAAAACAAAAAACCTCTTCTTTTATTAATGGTTTCGGTAAGGTATAATGCTCACCAATCAGGTGAAACCATTTTCAAAAAGAAGAGGTGAACTAATGATACGACAAACTGTATTTCCTTTCAAGCTAAAAAGGACGAAAGAAGAAATAACCGCTCGCAGCGGGTTGGCAATATATGGGGAATTGATGCAGGCTTATCGAGTAGATAAGCTGGTGGGGCAATACTTGCCCAAACCTGGGTCAGGAGCGGGAATCTCAGCCATCAACTATGTGCGGCCCATTTCTATGATGCTTTACGGGGGCGGGGAGAAAGTAGATCACACCAGAGAAATCAGAGACGATAAAGCCCTGCGGGCAGTCTTGAAAATGGATAGAGTTCCTTCTGTCTCCGCCATGGGGGATTGGCTGGTGCGCATGGGATTCGGAGGCGGAATCGAAGGGATGGAAAAGGTATGTGATGGTATTAACCGCAAGATATTGCGGCAAGATAAGCGGCTGGAATATACCTTGATCATCGATCCCACTATTATAGAAGCCAATAAACGGGATGCGCAGATGAGCTATGAAGGAGTGAAGGGTTATCGCCCGGTAGTAGCGACGCTCAAGGAACTGCCCCTGGTGATAGCTTATCAGTTCAAGGAGGGTAACGATAACAGCGGCAAACTTGACATCGTAAAGAAAGCCTTTGAGAAAATGCCCAGGCACAAAAAGATAAAAGAAGCGCTTTTGGATGCCGAGCACTACTGTAATGATGTGATGGACTACCTGAATGACAGCGGAGCAAGTTGGGCCATCGGCGCCGATAAAGACGAAGCGGTGATGAAAGCGATTGAATCTATTCCCCAAAGCGGCTGGCAGGCGTACCAGACAAAAGACGGGATTACTACCGACCGGCAGATAGCTGAAACAGTTCATTGCACCAACAAGGGCAAAGAAGCTTTTCGCCTGATAGTACTCAGGCGGCGGGACAAGCAACTGGAACTTTTCAAAAACACTTACCACTACCACTGCATCGCCGCCAAGTTCAAGCAAGAAGTCAGCGCTCAAGAAGTGGTCTGGCATTACAACCAGCGGGCACATATCGAAAATCATATCAAGGAATTAAAAGGCGGCTTCGGCATGCAAAGCATGCCCAGCGGGGAATTTGTCGGAAATGCCGTTTGGTTTGCTATCGGCGTTATGAGCTACAATTTATTTGTTGCCCAGAAACTTTTCACCCTGCCGGAGGGCTGGCAAAACAAGACCATCAAAAGCGTTCGCTGGCTATTGGTGGAAGTAGCGGGCAAGTGGATTGAGCACGGCAGGCAAGTGATTCTAAAGCTGGCTGCCGGCAAAAAGAAATTCGACCTTTATTTACAGATGAGGCAGCGGATATACGCCCTATCATTGGAGTGAGCGCAGGTTAGCCGACAAATCTGAACCAATGGAAAAAGCCAGGCCGTAGTGTGCCTGAAACCGGCATTTGAAGGCAGAACTCGGCGAATCAACCCAAAAAGAACCGGTGGTTTTAGCCATGTAAAGACTACAATGTCTTTTTCAGCTTTAAAAAGTACCCAAAATCACAATGCAAGCTGTTGGTGAACCAATGTCTATTTTTGGGTTGGAAATTGGTATTGACACACATGGCTTAATTTGATACTTTAACATAAGTGATACGGGTTCTGTTTTGGACAGGGCTTGGAAAAAGTGGCCAATAGGGGCAATTGTAACCAATGCGAAAACAATTAGAGATGGTCTTCTTTAGTGCCTTAAATTAATAAAAGCGGAGGTTCTGATATGGATCAATGAGGTGGACTGGTTTGTCAAGACCAAAAATTCACTTTTTTTAGATGCACTGGTTGATATAATGTTTTAGAAAAAGGGGTAACGGAAGGAGCACGTAGTGCGACTGGAGTTACCCCTTTTTCTGGCCGCCGAAACGTCGCTTCCCCCTCCATTTCCGGTAAAATCATGCCCCTGTCTTATTGGATGCAAATCCCGTAATGTACCTCGTAAGGCGTCTTGTATCCCAGCGACTGATGATAACGCCGATGATTGAAAAGATTAAAATAATCGCTCAAACCCTTGCGGGCGTCGGCATAGACCCGGTAGTCTTTGATATAAACCTCTTCATACTTCACGCTTCTCCAGAGCCGCTCGGAGAAGATGTTGTCAAAGACCCTTCCTTTGCCGTCCATGCTGATGTCGATCTCCTTATTTGTCTCTCGCCCCCAAAAACCCCGTTTTGGAAAACAACCCCCATAGGGTCTCTTTTAAGCTCATCTGAAAATGAGGCATATCCCTTGTAATATCAATAAGTAAGACATAGAGCATTGGCTCGCCAACCCTTGATTGTCAAAAATACTTAAAAATTCGCTGTAAAGCCGTGTCCCGCTTGGGTTTACAGACATGTGTAGTTTTTAGCGTAATGACCCAAAGGTGTGATCGGATACATAGGTTATATTGCGGCAATTAGATTTGATATATCAATTAGTTATCCTCTAAAAACCGTAGGCGCTGGTATGACCCAAAATGACCCAAATTTGATCCATTCCAACCTTTAAACATGGCTGCAAGGACAAGGGTAAAAAGCAATTGTCTTCTCACAATTTGCAGTCAACAGAGTAAATATTAGGTCTGATTTTAATATTATTTTTGTAATGCAAAATAAATAATATTGTTAATAATCGCCAATTAGTAGGAACATTAAGTTTTATATTCTTTATATTACAATTAGTTATATCAGATTTCGGAATGAATTATTGTAGGAACACAACACCTATTATTTTGATAATACAATTAGATAGGTATTTGTCATTGTAGGAACAAATAACATGAAAATTTTCTTGAGGTTATTTCCGAATTTTAAGGATGGAAGCCTTAATTTTCCACACTCTTTCGAGGAATGATTTTCCTTCCCCTCCCGGGATCCTCTCCCTGCCGGTTAAATTTCTTCCCTTGCCCGGTTTCTTAATATACCCTTTTTCTATCAATTCCCTGCTGATAGAGGCGCTGGAAAAACTGAGCGCTTTTTCGTCTCCCAAACGGGAATTCTTGCGTACTATTTCCATAACAATCTTGGGAAGAAGGCAGATAAATTTTCTGTTTTCCTTGTAGTATCCAATTACAGGAATACCTTGGTGAATATGACTCTCTACATAATGATCCAAGATTTTCACCTGCTCGGCCCGTAACAGTTCTTTCAATTCCGAGATGAAAATATCTAGCGGCCTGAATTCGTTTATCCCGAGCAACATCTTTGCAAGAATCCCCTTCAAGATTTTTTCATGTTCCGACATTAAACTGTCCGCATAAGCTTGGTTTATAGCTTCGATTTCGGCGGCGAACTCCAAGAATGCCCTTAACCCGGCCCCTGAAAGGGCGGCGTTCGAAACCAGTCTTTGACTGTTATCGGTATTCAAGCCATCCAGATATATCGAGTCGGCAAACGAATCAAGGTAGCTGCGAATTCGATTTATCCAAACTTCCCGCTTTTGTTTTTGTAGCCAGGCGATATAGTGGGCCGGAATCTTCCGGTAATCCTGGCGCCGGCTTAAACAGCTTTGAAGTCTTTTAGCATCTTTTTTAGGGTTAAATTTCAGTAAAAGGCATCGAGCCAAAAATGGGCTTTCTGCCTTTGGGATATCTTTTCCGGTTATCATGAACATGCATTTTATTTTCGCTTTGGAAGTCGTTCGTCCAATGGATTGGTGTTCACTGGAATCCAGGAGAACTCTAATGGAGGAGCTTTTAAAATTATTGATTGTCCAAAGCGCACCTCGGCATTTGGCGGCTTCTTGCCGGTCGACCTTCGGAGTGCTCCGGGAGGCCGACTGTTCCTCGGCCTGAAAATCGCCCCAAATGGATTGAGCCAATCCGCTGAGTTCATTCATTCCTCTCCATGATGATCCCGCCAGAAAAAGAATATAAGGAGGGAATTTTCTTTCCAGGTTCATTCCAAAAAGGAGCGGCCCCAAAAAGGCGTGAGCCAGAACCGGCAAGGTAATATTTCTGGGTTGAAAATCGAGATAATCCTCCAATAGATGTTGGATTAATTTTTTTGCCTCTTTTTCAGGGGACGGTTCCAGATCAAGTCGTCGCGCTTTGGCATATTCGTTTCCTATCTCCACCTTTGCCCCGGTTTTTGAGGTGGGGATGATCTTTCCCTTGCGAATGGTAAGAGAGGGCGATACAAAACCTGCGCTTGGATGAATCCCGAAGAACGAATAAACCGTCTTTTGCCTGGGGGGATCATATGGAATTGAAGCTGCCAATCGGATTATGTCGGTATCTGCAGGAGAAAATCGCGCATGATGGCCGGCCTGATTGAAAATACAGCGGGCAAGCTTGGCATTGTTACCCCACTCGGCGGCCTTGATTTGAAACGGTCTTTTCCATTTTCCGGCTGCAATTTCTCCAAGCAAAGTTTTTTGGGCAATAGTTGAGCCGTTTTCCCGGACTTCACCGTCATCATCGATCCTCTCTTCTGTTATCCGAATATGGAAGTTGGCTGTTTCCTGGATATTGTCTGCAGGACCGCTTGGAGTAATTTGAAAGGACTGCTTCTTAATGGTGTTATCCGACAAATAAAAAATGTTGTCTCCCTGCTGAAAGATCGGCGGTCCCAATTGTCGTTCCGTCCGCCGCTCGATTTCTTCCCGTAATCGGGCATTATCTTTTTGAACCGCCTCTTTCACTTGTGCCCGAAGGGAGGTCAACCCTTCACCGGTTTTCTTTTTAAACTCTCTGATTAACCGGTCCTGTTCAAGTTTAGTCTGTCGTCCGATCTCCAGCAGGATATCGTTAACTATTTCTGTTTGACCAGCTTTAATAAGATCGCCGGAAATGGATTGAACGGCATATTCCACCGGTAACAGGGCGCTGTCGATGACCTGTTGAAAATCAGCGGAGGTGGATATGAAGAAGGAACAGATGTCGATGTTGCTTTCATCGACTAATCGCTGAATCTCGCAATATTCTCTTAGCGACGTTTCCTCCATTCTCTTTGCCAGTTCTCGGGAGGTAATGCCGGGGTGGATATTGTATTTCCTCAACTGATCTCGTGCTGCTTTTTGTTTTTCTCCTAAGGGCGGTTGAGCAACTTGACAAGATATCTTCGCTTTAGATAAACGGCGGGCGGAGCGAAGAATCACTTTCCATCCGGCTTCTTGAATTCGGTTGTCAGGACAGAAAATTACTTTTCCCACCCCCTCCAATTTAGATAGAATCCAATCCCAATCGTCTTCCCGAATATCCCCGGCGGCCGGGCTGATTGCCGGAAACCCATGATAATCGAGACTGATACAATCGGGGATTCCTTCGGTGACGATTACAAAATCCGGCTGTTTGATTAGGATGTCCTGGTTGTAAAGAAGGCGGCCGTCGATTCCTTCGGCCACCCATGGTTGTCCCTCTGGGTCATAAATGGGCAGCTTCCGGTATTTGGGGCATTCATTATAATCCGATATCCAGGGTGGTTTTAGAGCAATCATGAAGACCGCCTGCCCTTTTGTGATATATGGAAAGACCAGTCGATCTTTAAAAACCGGATGAATGATCTGCTGATTTTTATCATCCGGTCGGAATGCGCCCGAGGCGGTCATTTCTCTAAGAGTAAAACCGCATTGGGTAAGATGCTCGATCAAACCGGGATTCTCAGCATAACCGATCAAAAACTTCCGGATGATTTTTGGGTTAAAAGCATATTTCTCTTTGAGATGGGTCAGTGCCTGCGAGTTATCGAGTAATTTCCCGTTATAATAATATGCCGCCTCTGTCAAACATTCCCAGGCACGAAGGGTGAGAGATTCGGTCATCAATTATCTCCCGGAGGATGGATTGTTTTATCCGGATATTTTACTCGCAATTATTGCCGTTTTGTTCCTATTGATATTCTATCATAATATAATTTTGCAGTTTGGTTAAATCGCAAGTTATGTTAAAGTAACAATCATGAATACAAAAAAATTATTCGCCTATGCAGACGAAGCAGGACAAGACAAAAGGAGTAAGGTCTTTGTAGTGGGTGTCTTGTTAGTGGAAAGCAAAATGGAGGCCGAGGAATGGGCAATAGGGCTTGATCGCTGCAAGAAATCGCTGAAATGGCACAGCACTAAATATGAAAATAAGCTTGAATTTTTGAGACGTTTAAGAGAAACCTCTTTTAAGTTTTTTGCTTATACCTATACCTGGCAAAAGAAAGAAATGGATAAAAACTATCAAGAGCTTTTTCTTGAGGGAATAATCCATATTTTAAAACCAGTAAAAGCAAAGCAGATAATTTTATTTTTAGACGGCGTAACCAGCAAAAAGGTCAATCGGGAATTAGGCTCTTATTTAAGGCGCAGTGGAGCGCCGGTTAAGAAAATTCGCGGGGTTGATGATAAAAAGGTGCCCTTAATTAGAATAATTGACGCCATAGTTGGAGCAGTCAGGGATTATAAGCGAGGGTACAGAAAAGAGCTAATGGATTTAGTGGAAAGGCTTTTAAAAGAGGGAAAAATTGTTATTGTAAAATAAAAAACCCACCTCTTACACCTTGCCAGGCAAGGACGGGTGGGGAATCCCTAGCCCTTTTGGGGCAGCAGCCATACGGTCAGTCTTCGGGACTGGATTTTCTATCTATAAAATACCACGTTAAAAAATTTTGTCAAGTTTTTTCTTGCCCGCGATATTGCCTCAAATAAAATGTTACCCGGGACTCTCCTTGCTTTTCCGGAAGCTCTGGTACAAGGACTTGTTGCAATCCAGGGCCAGGATAACGCCGCAACTGATAGAGCATAGTTTGGCCAAATATGGGTTGTAATTACATCGTAATATATTGACAAATAACCAGTTCGGGCGCTTACCAAGGGAGCGGATCGGTTATCAGAGGTACTAGAAGTTCTATTCTACCTCCCCCCAGTGGATCATCCTCTTCAAAGCGGTTGCGCACCATTAAGGCGCAACGCACCGCATCGATAATGTGGTCGTTGCCTTTGGAATATTTGACCCGTCCATTGTTTATTGAATAAGTATGGGTGGTAAACTGAGATTCGATTTCCAGGTCTGATATCGGAAAAACCAGCTCTCGTTTTTGCAAGGATTTATTTATCAGGTTGGTCATGAATTCCTTGGTTTGCTTTTTTACCTCCTTCCCGCTGTCTTCCTGGTAGACCATGGTGCTGCTGCCGAAATCAAAGCCGCGCAATCTGCTCTTTAAGCTCAGGTGACGGTATTTATCCAGGCTGGTCAACTCCTGCACGATGGATACCCCGTTGCCCCCATTGTCGATTCCCAGGCCGACCGGGTCGTAATAATGGTCAAGCAAAGCCAGACAGGCGGCGATGTTGGGATAGGCCACATGCTCCAAATGGATTCTTAAAACCAGCCGCAGTTTAGTGCGCCCGTGCTCTTCCGTCTCTTTGAAGACGACAATTTCCGTGGGGTCGTTTGTATAGCCGGTATCCGCTCCCAGCCAAAAGGTTCCGTCCCGGGGGACCAGGTTGAGCAGCATCTCCAGGCGCTCTTCCACTTCGTCTTCACTCTGGCAGTCTTTCAGTTCATCACCCGTGATACATATTTGTTGATATTCAGCCGCTTCATGCTGGCAGAGAATAAAATACTCCAGACTGAAGGCCCCGTAGCTGGGACGACCATGCTCTCCGGCCACTTCATGCTGCCAGCCGGCGCTGTCCCTGCCGCCGTGGAATTCTTGTATATCCCCTCCCCGTTCCTGTGTCCAGTCGGGATGTAACCAGGAGGGCCAGCGAACCACTTGCCATCTGTCAGACTGAGTCAGGCGATAATACGTTGTATCCCGCAGGCCGTTGGGAGTGGAGTAAATCCGAAAACCCCCCTCTGCCTTCAGACACTGCCGCAGAGCCTTCCAGGCCTTTTCCGGCAGCCAGGCGCCCTCATCCACCAGGATCATCTCTGTGTGCAGGCTGCGAAAGGCCTCCCCATATGCTCCGGCCGGGCGAAAATAGATGACGCTCCCGGTAGTGAGTTCAATTTTAAAATAAGGTTTGCGGATGATCTTGGGCCGCCCCTGGGGTGTCAAAGCGATACTGGCTTGCAGATCGGGGTTACTGTTCAACTGGTGCTCAATCTCCTCAATGATGGAATCCAGATGTCCCTGGTGCGGAGCGGCGATTAATACCGAAACGCCGAACCTGGTGAAGACGTGATGCAGCGCCAGGGTGCTTAAATTCGCCGTCTTGCCCACATCTCTCCCGTCCAGGTGAATAATGTTTTTTTCCCGGGACAACAAATCCTCAACCTGGTGCGGCCAGTATTTGCGGGGGCTGCCGTCCCGGTTCACCAGATACGCTTCCCCCCAGGCGACCGGGTTGTTCAGCTTAGCGGCAAGTTTTTCTTTTTCCTTGAAAGTCAAGTCGGTCATGCTGTTTTGTCCCCGTCAGTTACAGGTGCCGCTTTTTTCTTCTGCTTTCGCTTTTTCTCGGCTCTGGCCGCCCTTGTCTCCTCCACCTCTTTTATCAAATTCGCCACCCACTCCGCCGGGGAGGTCTTTAGGCCGACCGGGTCCGCTTCCCGTTTGTCCCTGGTGGCCTTCAAGTCCTTGAGCTGATTTCTGACCAAAGATTCCATGAGGGCGATGTCGTTGTTTTCCCCATTCAAGATGGCCCGTCTCAAACGGATGAAAAATATGCAGGCCATCTGGCAGGTCATGCGGTCGGAAGAATTATTCAGCTTGAAATCTTTGCGCAGGGCCTGGTAATACTCCTGGTATAGCCGCTTTTCCTCATTATCCTGCAAGTCATTGGAAAAGATTCCCTGAGTCATGGCGTTCTTGTTGCCCTTGGGAGCCCCGCCGTGATTTTGGGGGTTGGCGCCGTGCATGTTACAGACCTTGTAGCCGACGACGGCCCAGGCCTGGCAGGGCTTGCCCGTCTTTTTTACCCGGGCGTTGCACTTTGTTCGCTGAGGTTTAGGGGGCATGATTCATTACTCCTTTGAAAATCTTCTTGGATGTTACATCAACTTTGCCCGAACAGGCTATGTTTGTCTATTGTTTTTCCGTTATGGATTCTGGCAAAAAGCATAATAGCCGCCATGCCGGCAATGCCGAAACGGACAGCATTCGCTCGCGTCAGCAAGGCAAGGAAGCCCGGTTGGTCAAACGAAAATCCGCAGGGGGCGCAGTGGTATTGAAAATACTGCCGGGTACTGTATGGTGAACGAGCCGCCTTGCCAAAGCGAATTGTAGTAGCCGCTTCGGGAGGACAAAATATACCGTCACTCGATTTATCCATCATTATTCTGACCAGATGCAAAGCCATATCGTTCGGAGAATGCTTGGGAGATGGTCCCGAACCTTTTGTGGCAGCTTTCCACATTCCTTCCTTCAGCCAATCGGTCATTGTCCGGATCATGGAGGATAACAAGTAATTACTCAGCCTTTGGGCCAATTCATCCAGCAAACTTTCCAGCGGCTTGTCCGACAACTCTTCAATTAAGGAATCCGGCATTTCTTTTACCAATTCCTGCGCCACCGTTTGTGCCGGCCTCCGTAACAGTATATATGCGGTCAGTTCTTGCCGGCGCTTTTCCGGCAAGTCCATAAATATTTGCGTTTCTAACATCACTTGCAGCGCCTCCAACCAATCCTTGAAATATTCTTCATCGAAATAGTCTTCATTTTCAGCAAAATAGTCTTCATCGGCTTCTATGTTTTTTTGTGGAGTCATGGCTCTCTCCTATAGAAAGGTTGTGGTTTTGATAAATTTCAGGCTTTACCGTCTTTTACTTGATTATAACAAGTTATTGAAAAGCTTGTGTCCCCTTGTGTCCCTTTATGTCCCCCCAATCTGACTTTTTAATGATTGCTTATACCTTATAATGATGAAGTATAACGCACTTTATACACAAAATCTATTACATAGAGCTAACATTGGCCTAACAATTGCCTAACAGGGAACGTTAAGAAGCAAAAAAGCCGAAATTACAATTGGTTGGAGTGTCGGCTTGGGGGAACGTTATTTGGCTTTTACGGTTCAATGTAAGGTCTGTTGTTAGGTGGGTGTTAGGAATTTTTAGGGGGTGGATAGGCCGCTGTTAACCCTGATCACATTCTCCGGTTTCTTCTTTTTCCCCGCCCCATAACTCAGCATGTTGGCGGCTTGAGCCTGATGGTCCGGCATCATATCGTTATACCTCATGGTGGTGCGGATGTCGCTATGGCCGAGTTGGGCTTGAACTACCGCGATGTCCTTGCAGCATTTTATCAGGTGGGTGGCGTAGGTATGGCGAAGCGAATGGATTTGAGTCACCTCCGGGAAGCCCAGTTTTTGGGTGATGCGGGCAAATACCTTTCGTAAGCCTGGTTTCAACTGCTCCCCGTCACGGTTATGGAAGACCCAGTTGTCCTTTTGGCTGTCCCTCAACTTGTGCTTTTTCAAAAAAGTCACCAGCCCATCAGTCATGGCGATATCCCGCTCCCGGATGCCCCGCCCAGATGATTTGGGCAGCCAGAAATCCTTCTTGCGGATATGAATCACCCTTTTCTCAAAATCCACATCGCTCCATTCCAGGTGAATGACCTCTCCCTCCCGCATGCCGGTATATAACATGGTAAAAATAATGGGATAAAACCAATCCGGGCTGTTAGCCAGGACCTGCCGGACTTCTCTTTCCGTTAATGACCGAATCTTCTTGGAGTCATCCTGTTTTAGATACTCTATATGGGTTAATGGATTAGCATGTAGGTATTGCCACTTTACCGCCCTATTAAAGAAAGTCTTTAAGGCACTTACCTCCAGATTGACGGTGCGTTTTTTAATGGGACGCTCGTTCTGCCGGTTTTTCTGTTTCAAGCGCCAGAACATGTACTCCTCAAATAATTTTAAATTCAACTGGGAGAGCTGCTTGATACGAGGGTGCTTTTTCTCCAAAAAAGCCAGAAAATTGTTTATGGTAATCCAGTTGCGGCGGTGGTAATTGGGAGAGACGGTGTTAAGGGTACATTCCATGTATTCCGCAAGAAATTCCCTCAGGTTATGATCCCGGGGCTCCAGGTTGGCTTCCTTGCGCTCCAGCTTGGCCTCAATCTCCCCGGCCACTGTCCTGGCGATTGTTTTGGACTTACCCACCTTTTTCTGGACAACCTTCCCGTCCACATAATACTGCACGTACCAGGTCGCCCCGGTCTTTCTTTTTCTCGCAAAAATAGACGCCACTGCCTAGCTCCCGTTTTCAGGAATATCCCGAGTGGCGGTTTTGGCCCGGGCATGTCCCATTTCGCTTTTCGGAATCGGCAGGGTAGTAACCCAGCCTTTTCCCAGGGCGAATTCCATGCATTGCCTAAAAACGCGCTTGATTTGTTTGACTGTAAGGTCGGCTCTGGGCTTGCCGCTTGGCAGGGTCTTCACCGCTTCGCTAGCATAGAACTTGCCAACTTGGGGCAAGGTGATGGAATTGACCGGCCGCTGGGCGCCGAAGTAGGTGACCGCCAACTGGATACACTTTAAGTAGACGGAAATTGTGCTAGCTTTGGC
>QIFF01000219.1 GCA_003230635.1 bacterium
TGGGAAATTTTATTGCCGGGGCCAATGAACAGGATTATCATCTGGTTGACGCTAATTGGGGGCGCGACTTCCCGGTGGATCACTTTGTGGACTTGAGAAAGTTGGCTCAGGATGACCCCTGTCCCCAGTGCGGCAGCAAACTGGGATTTCAACGCGGAATTGAGGTTGGGCATATCTTTAAACTGGGTACCAAGTACAGCCAGGCTCTGGGGGCCACTTACCTGGATGAAAACGGGGAAAAACAAACCATCATAATGGGTTGTTACGGGATCGGGGTCGGACGCACGGCTGCGGCGGCCATAGAGCAAAATCACGACCGCAACGGAATTATCTGGCCGCTGCCCCTTGCCCCCTTTCAAGTCCTAATCCTGCCCTTGAATATTAAAGAAGAAAAGATAACCGGTTTGGCTGAAAAGATTTATAGGGAATTGACGGCTCAAGGTTTGGAAGTTCTGCTTGACGACCGTGATGAGCGCCCGGGAGCCAAATTCAAGGACGCCGATCTGCTGGGAATCCCCCTGCGGGTGAATATCGGCGCCCGCGATTTAAAACAAGACTTAGTGGAAATTAAGCTCAGGAAAAACGGGGAAATTATTAAGTTAAAACCTGAGGAAGTAACCGCTAAGCTTTTACAATTACTGGAGGAATTTGCAGCTAATGCCCACTGACAACATAGTAGCCGCAAGCTTTAGCTTGCGTTGTTTTCGCAGGCTGAAGCCTGCGCCTACCGCCAAACTGCTCATAATCGTCTCTATTTTGCTTCTGTTGGGAACAGGACAGGCTCAGGCCAAGTCCCCTCCCCCGGGAATGGTATTAATCCCGGCCGGTCAATTCATGATGGGGGACAAAGATGGTGATGAGGATGAACTGCCGCAAATCAAGGTCTACCTGGACGCGTTCTACCTTGACAAGAATGAGGTGACCAATGCCCAATACAATGAATTTGTAAAGGCCACTGCTTACCGTAAACAGTTCTGGTGGAACGACTCCAAGTTTAACCAACCCGATCAGCCCGTGGTGGGGATCTACTGGGAGAACGCAAACGCCTATGCCCAATGGGCCGGCAAGCGGTTGCCTACGGAAGCGGAGTGGGAAAAGGCCGCCAAGGGGAACAAAGGGGCACGCTTCCCCTGGGGCAATGCCTGGGACAAGAAATTAGCCAACAGCAGCCTTTCAGACCCGGATAAACCCACTGCTGTGGGCAGCTATCCAGGTGGAGCCAACAGTTATGGCGTAAACGATATGGCTGGTAATGTTTGGGAATGGTGCTCCAGTTGGTATCACTCCCACTATTACTACCGTTGCCCCTTGAAAAATCCGCCCGGCCCCAAGAAGGGTGAGGCCAAGGTTATCCGGGGCGGGGCCTGGATAGATTTACCCCAACAACTGCGCACCAGTAACCGCTATTATTCGCACCCCAATGTGCGCTCCCCATCCATTGGCTTTCGCTGCGCCAAGGATGTGGAATAATTTTTGACGGGATTAACAGGATGGAACAGGATTTTTAAAATTCTTTTTATCTAGTTTATCCTGTCTAAAAAGGTTTTCTTAATGCGCCGTTTTTTGATTGCTCTCCAATTTCTCACCCGTTTTCCCTTAAAACTTGAGCCTGTCCCCTCGCCCGAGGAAATCGGTCCTGCCATGACCTATTTCCCCCTGGCCGGCCTGTGTCTGGGAGTATATTTAGTGGTTTTAAACTGCCTGCTGACTTATTTCCTACCCCCGGTTGTAGCGAATACGCTTTTGGTTTTGGGATTAGTCCTGGCTACCGGGGCCATGCACCTGGACGGCCTGGCGGATACAGCGGACGGCTTTTATGCGGGCAATAAGTTGGCAGCGGGCACTGCCCGCAAGGAAAGAATTCTGGCCGTTATGAAAGACAGCCGGCTTGGGGTCATGGGGGGCCTGGCTATTTTCTTTGTCCTGCTACTGAAAATACTTTCCCTGCACAGCCTGGCTCCAGGAATGAAAACCAGCCTGCTTTTGCTGACCCCCATGCTGAGCCGCTGGTATTTGGTCTGGGCGGCAGCCCTTTGCGACTATGCCAATCCTGGAGCAGGCGGCTTAGGGGAAACCTTTACCCGTTCTATTAATCAGGAGCAGTTAATTAAAGCCAGCCCCCTGCCCTGCTTATTAACCCTGCTGCTTCTGGGAATCAACGGACTGTTCATGCTTATTTTAAGTATGCTTATTACCTATGGCTTGATAATCTACATTAAGCGAAAAATCGGGGGAATGAATGGGGACACCTTCGGAGCACTCAATGAAACGATGGAAGTGGTTACCTTGATATTAGCGCTTGCCCTGGGAGGGTAGTTGCGAAGCATAACAGGCCGTTTCGTCCTGCAACATTGCGTTGCCGTTTGTAACCGTTCCCAGCTTTCGCAAGGCAGGGGTCAGGGGTTCAAACCACCTGTCTTCCACCATTTATTCCAACAGCTTAGCGATAGCAAAGTTGTTCATTTGAAGGCTGACTGTATCGTTTTTGTATAGTTGGTTTTCGGTTGAGCGTATTGTCCAGTATATCTACTGCTTTAACCTTGTGGTTTGGAATAAGGTGGGCATACCTCAGAGTCATTGTTAGGCTCTTGTGTCCAAGCAGTTCTTTAACTGTTGTAATGTCCACTTGACTTCCCCAAGCCTGACACTCATCAAAAAGTGTGCATCAGGCTGTTGAAGGAGGAAAGACCCCCCTTTAAATATATCTAACCACAACCTCTTATCTGCCAGGTTAACTTGACAACTTAAAAATACATTAGTATAGTGAATCACCCTGAGGCAAGACCTCAGGGCGTCAAAACCAGAATAACCCAAAGTGCTCTGCGCCAAGAGCGCAGGGAGTTCTTTTCTCTTAAATCATAAAGGAATTATACATGAACTTTAAGTCAAAACCCTTGGCCTTTCTCTTGATGCTGGGGCTTGCCAATTTAGGGTCATATCTTCCCGCCGCCAATATTTCCCCTTGTTCGTGCAGGGAGTATCAATCATGCCAAATGGATCACGATTGTCCGCATTGCACCGCCCAAAAAAAACTGACTAAAGAACCCTCCGGGGATATGTGCCACTCCGGCAAACACCAACCGCAAGTAGGGGCGGACGTCTCTGTCCGCCCTGAGTTTGGGCAGACACAGAGGTCTGCCCCTACTTTGCCAAGCCGAAAGACCGAAAAAGTATTTAACCCCACCTGTGGAGCGGGGGTTCCTGTGTCCTTTACCCCCCAGGCTAGAGATCCTTTTATGGTAAGTGAGTATTTTGTTTGCAGACAAGATTTAGACATATCGTTTTTTAGCCCCATTTCTCTTCTGCTGCCAGAAGAGGTTGATTTAACCCTGCCGGATAAACCCCCACGCTTAGTCACACTTCTTAGTTAAAATCAACTTACTATTTGAATTATTTAGTGCTTGAGGCGCAGAGGGATAAGTGTCTCAAGTTGCCAGTGGTCTGTCAACAGTCGTCTGTCAAAGGCTAAAGACCAGTCGTCTGTCAACAGTTGTCAGTCAAATAAAGATTATTCCTTGACTGATGACCGACGACTTACGACTGACGACTATATTTATGTTCCTTGACTTACGACCGACGACTGATGACAGGGCTTAAATCCTCTGCGTACTCTGCGCTGAACTTCATAGGAGTGTGAAATGAAGCGATTAGTTTTGGCAGGATTGCTGTGCGCAGCCATTTTTTTCGCCCCGGCCGTCTGCCGGGCAGAGGAAGTGGAGCTGGAGGATATGGTGGTTACAGGAACTAGAACGAAAAGGAAGATCACCGAAGTTCCAGCGGCCATTAGTGTGGTAACCAAGGAAGAGCTTAAACAGAGCAGGGGCTGGAACGTGGGAGAGGTTTTAGAATCTATTGCCGGGGTTCAGTCACAGACTAAAGGCGGCGGCTATGGCTATGACACTCATATCATCATAAGAGGGGCCGGGGCCAAGGCAGCCTATGGGGTGCGAGGGATTATGATAATGGTGGACGGCATCCCCATCACCGACCCGGACAGCCTCAGTCGTTTGGATGTAGTGGATACATCCCTTATAGAAAGGATAGAGGTCTTAAAAGGCCCCAGTTCCACCCTTTACGGCGCCAACGCCGCCGGCGGGGTGATAAACATTATTACCAAAGATGCCTTGGGCTACCAGGGGCTTAGTCTTAAAAGTTCCTTCGGTTCTTATAATAGTCAGAACTACAATCTTTCCTATGGCGGGCAATCCGGAGAAAACCTGTTTTATTTTCTAAGCGGCAGTTACCGTTCCAGTGACTCATGGAGGAAGCATAACAAATTTGACACCGAACAGTTTAACGCCAAGTTCAACTACCTGCTGGACGCAACATCCAGTATCGACTTCCTCTTGAGCTATTCGCAAGCCAACAAGCAATCACCGGGAAGTCTTACCAAGGAGCAGTTTGAGTCCGACCCGAGCCAGATTAGTCCAAAATGGCCAAAGTCCGGCAGGTATAGCGAAACAACCCGTTTTACCCTGGGATATGATAAAGAATTTAGCGGGGGCAACGAATTTAAGGGCCAACTCTACTTTCAGGATTGGGAGCATTTTCATCCTGTCTCCCGGGGAATCAACGATGGCGGTTCCAATGTTTTCGGAGCGGAGCTCCAACTGAATGTCCCGCACAAACTAAAAGGGACAGAAAATGTTCTTACCCTGGGGCTTTCAGGTCAAAGGGACGACCGCGACTCAAAAAAGTACACTTACCGGGATTGGAACCCAACCCCTCCTTACACCTCATCGGATAACACCGGCGAGATTATGAAGGAAAGTAAAACTACGGTAGCTAAATGGGGTGTCTATTTTCAGGAGTCATTGCGGCCCTCGCATGATTTGCTGATAGATGTCGGTGTTCGCTATGACGAGGTAACATTCAACCTGGATGAGGAAGAATATATTGATTGGGTTCGCACTCGCGGCTCTTACAGTTATCAGACAGCTAGAAATACCATAGATAGTGAAAAAACCTGGAGCAAAGTTAATCCCAGGATAGGCATAAACTATTCCCTTACTGAGGCTGTCAATCTATACGGCACAGTAGGAACCGGATTCCAGACCCCGACCCGGGGGGAACTTGCCACCAACACTGACATCAAACCCCAGGACGCCATAAACTATGAGACCGGCTTAAAGGGAAGGTTCGCCGGGGGACATAGTATGGATCTCGCTCTTTTCTATACCAAAATAGATGAGGAGATCATAAAGCTGATGGATTCGGATGGAAATACCTACTACGGCAACGCCGGCGAAACCCTGCATAAGGGAGTGGAAGTAAGTGGCCGGGTGCAGCTTCTTAAAGGTTTGTACTTCGGTGGTTCCTATGCCTACAGTGATTTTACTCTTGAAAAATTTGAAGAGACAACTAAGGGTATAACCTATTCCAGGGACGGCAACAGAATACAGTTGGTACCCATGCAGCAGTATAGTTTCTTCCTTGACTATCGCCACCCAAGTGGAATCAACGCCAAGGCAAGCACTAACACCTGGGGGAAATACTATGTGGATGCGGCCAACAGCGAAACATATAAGGGGTTTACCGTAGTCAACGCCAAGTTGGGGTATGACTGGGAGCAATTCAGCTTCTTTTTCCGGGTGGATAACGTTTTCGACAAAAAATACGCCGCAGAGGTAAGCAAATCTTACGGTGTTACCAGCTATTCTCCCGCTGCGCCCAGGACATGGACAGCGGGTGTCAATTACCAGTTTTAGGAGGAATGTCAGGATGAGAAAGATAATCTTTTTTATTTTAGCTGTTTCCATCTCGCTTGTTGGAGCTACTTACCGGTGGGGCGATTCGGCCCACTCAATCGGCCTGATTAATGCTAACGGAGGAAAAGTCAGACACTCATCTTCTCTAGAGGGTGGTTTTGGCAAATACGTCCTGATAGCTACCGCTACCGTCATTCCTCCTTACCGGGGCGACGCAAAAGTTGTATTGGAAGGAGTTCCTGAGTTGGATTATAAGATTTCCGCTTCGGCCCCGGTGATAGACCTTGGGCTGCGCAGGCTGCCTAAGTTGAAAGGCAACATCCTTTATAACCTTCAGCCGGGAGACAGAATCGCTCTTTGGGTGGTGATGAAACCACATGCTGCTGTAGGAAGCATAAAAGGTAGATATTCTCTTGCTTTATACGATACAAAAACCAACCAACCTGTATTATCCGTGCCGCTAATATTCAAAGGAAAGGGGGATGAGAGCGATGCAGGACAACACCAACACTAAGAAGAAGAGCCTTTGGGTAAGGCGTAGATACTGGATCATACTGGGGAGTATCATCTTATTCCTCCCGCCATTATCATTTCTGTTTCAGTTTACTAAGGACAGCAATTTTTGTGGGACATGGTGCCCCAGGATGTTCTTTGTCTGGCGGGCGGGAATAACGGGTGAGCAGTTCCTGCTGCGATCTTTGCGAAGCTATATGGGGGTAACGCTGGTGCTGGGAATATTGACCTGTACCTTTTTCTTCGGAAGATATTGGTGCAGCCACCTCTGTCCTGTGGGGGGAACAATGGAGATGGGAAGTCGCCTCGTCCCTGGATTTTTAAAAATTAATTACTCGGGCATTCCGGCAGCATCTTTTAGATACGGGTATCTGGCGGTGTTCTTCCTGGCACCTGCCCTCGGCATCGGTAGTCTCTGTTGTAACTACTGTAATTTTGCCACCATTCCCCGACTGTTTGGAGCGCCATTCCTTGAGGCGGATATGGCCTACTTTCTGCGGACTGCCGGGCTAATAAACCTGGGTCTGGTAGTAGTTCTTGGATTCCTGGCAAAAGGCGGAAGGGCCTACTGTAACCTTCTTTGCCCCATAGGAGCGCTGGATGCTATATCCAGCAGAATAGGCTTAAAATTCGGCAGAAGGGTAGCGATAGAAAAATCAAAGTGCAATGGCTGTAAAGCCTGTATCAATGTGTGTCCTACATGGGCAGTGGAAATAGTAGAGAATAGGGCCAGCGTGGATCAACTTTCTTGCATACCATGTAGAATCTGCGAAAAAATATGTCCTAAGGAGGCCATCGGTTATGGAAAAGTTGAAGCATAAACTGTTTTCTGCTGCCATCGGGATATCTAGTGGCTTACTTCCACTTTCTAATTGTTACGGGAACACCTGTAACTCATGTTTTAAGTGTGCAGGTGTAGGCATAGGACTTTTTCTAATAATGGTGTTTAACTATTTAACCCGAACAATTCGGGAAAGGAGTGTAGGATGAAGCGATTAGTTTTGGCAGGATTATTGTGCTCAGCTATTTTCCTCGCCCCAGCCGTCTGCCGGGCACAGGAAATGGAGTTGGAGAAAATAGAGGTGAAGGGCAAGGAAAAAGTGCGCCCCTATTCCTTTTTCCTCCTCACAGAAGAGGAAATCAAAAGGCAAAACTCCCGAGACACCGGGGATGTTTTGAAGAAAATTCCCGGGATTTCCGCCCGGCGCACCGGGCTTTGGGGACTGGATCCGAGCTTAAGGGGTCTTAAAGAAGATCAGGTTAATCTGCTGATTGATGGGGTTAAGGCTTGGGGTGCCTGTCCGGGCCGCATGGACCCGCCTTCTTCCCAGGTAGGGCCGCAGGAATTGGAGGCCATTGAGGTAATCAAGGGGCCATTTTCCGTGCGCCACGGGGCCGGCAGCCTGGGCGGGGTGATTAATCTGGTAACCAAACAGCCCAAACACTATGAAAAACCCCAAATAAACGGCAATCTGAGCCTGGGATATGACAGCGTAGCCGACGGGAAAAAGGGAAAGTTCAACCTCTATGGAGGCGACAAGCCTTATGATTATCGCTTATCCGTCGGCGGGCGCAGGTACAACGATTATGACACCCCTGATGGGGAGATAGACAATTCCGGTTTCAAGGATGTGGGATATAGCGCCAAAATCGGGCTTAACCCGGCTGATTACAAGCGGTTGGACTTGTCGCTTTCCCAAAATCTGCGCAAGGATGTCGGGCACCCGGCCCGTTCCATGGACTCGGAAAGGGCGAAAAACTTTCTGAGCAGCATCAAGTATAGCCAGGAAAAGATTTCTCCCTGGCTTAACGCGCTCACAGGGCAGATTTACTACAACCGCGCAGAACACCTTATGAATAATGACAAGAGAGCCGGTTTTAATACCATGGCCATGGAAACAGAATCTGAATCTGATACCTATGGGGGGAAACTGGAGGCGGTTTTTGACCTGGGTAAGAGCAGCAGCCTGGCCTCGGGTCTTGATTATTACCGCCTGCGGCGTGACGCTGACAGAACCAGGATTATGAAAACGGGGATGATGCCTATGACCACCCTGGACAAACCCTGGAATAACGCCCGAATTCATGACTGGGGGTTTTACAGCGAATTACAATCCGCTGTTTCTCCCAAGTTGGGCTTACAAATCGGCGCCAGAGCAGACCTGGTGGAGGCTAATTCCAATCTGCCCGACCAGAATTTTCTTACCCAGAACAATGGAGCTAATCTGGAACAAAAGGAGACCAATCTTTCCGGCAACATCGGCCTGGCCTATGCGCTGGATGAGCATTTTGCGCTGACGGCCGCTGTCGGACGCGGGGTAAGAACCGCCGACGCCAATGAAAGGTATTCCAATTACTTTCCCGCTTCCAAGTACCTGGATAAATATGAGTATCTTGGGAACCCCGAACTTGACCCGGAAAAAAGCCTGGAATTTGACCTGGGGGCCAGCGTTGAATTTGAGCGCTTCAGCCTGGGTCTTTCCTTCTTTTATAACCAGGTGGATGATTATATCAGCGCCACGAACACCAGCCTTGCCAAAAAGAACATGAGTTCCGCCGGGGTCAAACGCTATGTCAATATTGATGCTGTGCTGAAGGGCTTTGAGCTGGAAGGGCAGCTAAAAATCAGCCGTAACCTGTCTCTTGGCGCTGATTTGACCTATACCGAAGGCAAAAACAGGGATTCAAATACCGACCTGGCTCAAATCCCGCCCCTGGAGGGGAATTTGCGGCTTAGGTATGATGAGGAAACCCTATGGGCCGAATGTTCGGGCCGTTTTGTGGACAAGCAGGACAAGATTGACTCTAATTTTGCCGAGACGGAAACCCCGGGCTTTGCCACCTTCGGTCTTACTCTGGGAATAATTCCCCTTGAAAACTATTCCATCGTACTGGGTGTAGAAAACATCTTTGATAAAAAATACAGCGAGCACCTAAACGGGAATAACACGTACAGCGGAGGCAAACTGCTGGAACCGGGACGGAATCTATTTGCCCGCCTGGCGTGGAACTTTTAAACTTTTTTAACGGGGATACCTGTGATACAATGCGCAGGTATCCCCAATTTTGTGAGGAAAATTATGCTCGGTGGTAGAATAAATATGCCGGCAGCGGCAATTTCCTTGAGCATCCACAGCGTATTGGTCTTGGCACTGACCCAAATTGTCCCCTCCCCACAAATTATCAACGAACAGCGGGACGAGATATACCTGGTCAATTTGGTTGCTCCCAAGGTAGAGCATATCCCGCTGGAAACAGTCAAGCGGCAAAGGCATTCTCATTTCAAGCCCCAAATGACCCCGGCGGGCAATTTAATAAACACCCTAACTTCAAGACCTCTTGCTCTCAACACCACCCCTAGCGCAAGTAGAAAAATACCCTTCTCCCCAGAGCCAAAAACCAGCCTTGCCAGGCCGGCGGCTTATGAACACCCGGTTGCCCGCTCTCTTTTCCAACCCCAACGGGAAGAAATAGCCCTGCTCTACCCGAATCCCCATACGGCCGGAGCCAGCTTGAGCCACCCCACCCCACCCCACCCCCAAAAACAGGC
>QIFF01000315.1 GCA_003230635.1 bacterium
CCAATTGCTTGCGGCGTTCCTCGGTCAAGGCGGGAATCGGCAGGCGAATGATTTTGCCGTCGTTGTTAGGCGTCAGCCCCAGATCGGATTTTAAAATCGCTCTTTCAATTTCTTTGATAACGGAGGGGTCCCAGGGTTGAATGGTCAGTAGGTGAGGGTCAGGGGCGGAAAGGGTAGCTACTTGATTGAGTGGGGTTGGATTGCCGTAATAGGAAACCTTAACCCCCTCCAGCAGGGCGATGGAAGCACGCCCGGTGCGTAAGCCGCCGTATTCTCTATGCAGGGCGGCAATACAGGCCTGCATTTTTTCCTCCATGCGGGTATAAACCTGCTCCAACATGGTCTTAATCCCCCGTTACTAGAGAACCAATCTTCTCCCCACAGACAACCCGCTTTATATTTCCCGCCTCCAGCAGACTAAAGACAATAATCGGCAGCTTGTTTTCCATGCAAAGGGAAATGGCGGTGGCATCCATAACCCTCAGGCCTTCCTGGAGGACCTGCAGGTAGTTTATCTGTTTATACCTTTTAGCCTGCGGGTTTTTGAGAGGGTCGTCACTGTAAATACCATCCACCTTGGTGGCTTTCAGAATCACCTGGGCGCCGATTTCCATGGCGCGCAGGGCGGCCGCAGTATCGGTAGTAAAATAAGGATTACCCGTCCCTGCCACCATAATCACAACCCGTCCCTTTTCCAGGTGGCGCACCGCCCGGCGCCGTATATACAATTCGGCCAGACGGGGGATTTCAATGGCAGTCATTACCCGGGTGAAAATCCCCCGCTTCTCTAAGGCGTCCTGCAGGGTCAAACCATTGATGACCGTAGCCAGCATACCCATATAATCCGCTGCTGAACGGTCAATACCCTTAATACTGGCGGCTACCCCGCGGTAGATGTTGCCCCCGCCAATAACTATAGTCATCTGTGTCCCCAGAGCATGCACTTGTACTATTTCCTCGGCCAAGTACTGAACCATCTCGGGGTCGGTGCCATAAGTTTGCTTGCCCAGCAAAGCTTCGCCGCTCAGTTTCAAAAGGATACGCTGGTACTGGGTTTTTCCCATAATTAAATCTCGTTAATTCCCCAGCTGGTAACGGGTAAAGCGTTGCACTTTGATATTCTCCCCCAGCTTGGCGATTTTTTGGGAAATTAAATCCTGAACCGTAAGGCTGCCGTCCTTGACAAAGGGCTGTTCCAGTAGACAAACCTGAGCGTAAAAGCCCTTTTCCAGCTTGCCATTGACAATCTTTTCCACGATTTGGGGCGGTTTGCCTGAATTAGCAAACTGAGCCTGGCAAATCTCCTTTTCTTTGGCAACGACTTCGGCAGGAACATCTTCCCGGCTGACATAGGTCGGGTCAGAAGCCGCAACCTGCATAGAGATTTCCTTGGCCAGTGTTTGAAAATCCTCAGTACGGGCTACAAAATCTGTTTCACAGTTGACTTCCAGCAAAACCCCGATCTTACCGCCGGCATGAATGTAAGAAACAATCAGCCCTTCCGAAGTGGCCCGCCCGCTCTTCTTGCCTGCCGAGGCCAGCCCCTTTTTGCGCAAAATTTCAGTAGCCGTTGTTATATCGCCATTACTTTCCTGCAAGGCCAGCTTGCATTCCATAATTCCACAGCCGGTTTTTGCCCGTAACTCCTTTACCAATTCGGCTGAGATAGTCATATTACTCCTTACCTCCCTTTTCCTGTTTCTTAACTGGAGCCTCTTTAGCTGCTTCTGCTGCTTCAGGCGACGCTTTGCTTATTTTCTCTTTTGCCGCAGGTTTGGATTTAGCCTTCGTATCCTTTGCGGCCTTGCCGGCCTTTTTGCTCTTTCTGGTTCCTTTATTTTCCCTAGCCTTTTTCTTGTCTTCCTTGGACTTGGGTTTCCTCTCCACTTTAACCTCTTTGGCCCTGGCTTCGGCCTCAGCCTTTGCCGCTATTTCCTGCCGCTTTGCCAGCTCTTCCTTGCCCTCCAGCACCGCCTCGGCAATCTTAGAGGTCAAGAGGTTAATCGCTCGAATGGCATCATCATTGCTGGGAATAACGTAATCCGCTTCATCAGGGTCACAGTTGGTGTCCACCATAGCAATTACCGGAATGCCCAGCTTATTGGCTTCACACACGGCAATCTTTTCCCGGCGGGGGTCAACAATGAAAACGGCCGCCGGCAATCCCGTCATCTCCTTAATCCCACAAAGCACTTTTTCCATCTTCAGGCGTTTCTTTTCCAGCTTCAAAACCTCTTTCTTGGGCAAGGCATCATAAACCCCGTCCGCCTTCATAGTATCCAACTGCTTTAAGTGAGTTACGCTCTTACGGATGGTTGAGAAATTGGTGAGTGTGCCCCCCAGCCAGCGATGGGTTAGATAAAAGGCCCCACAGCGCAGGGCCTGCTGCTCAATTACCTCCTGGGCTTGGCGTTTGGTGGCCACGAAGAGCAGCGAGCCGCCCTCAGCTACCACTTCGCTGACAAAGGCCACCGCCGTCCTAAAACAGCGCAGCGTTTTTTGCAGATCAATGATATAAATACCATTGCGCTCTGCAAAGATATACTTCTTCATCTTGGGGTTCCACCTTCTGGTCTGGTGACCGAAGTGAACTCCCGATTCCAACAACTCCCTCATGGAAACATTAACCAAAGCTTTCTCCTTCCTTCTGTTGGGTTAGTTCCTCCATCCCCTTCTCCTTCCATTGTTACTATTGCCCGGGCAATAGCACCCTCAATGGAATCCAGGGATGTGGGTGATAAAAAACTGGGGCAGGCATAGTCCTACCCCCCTATTGCAAATTGTTCCAAACAATAGCATAAGATAGGGGTTTCTGCAAGGAAAATTTACTGGGAGCACTGCCTTTTTGGGGGAACCTCAGAAATTCACTTTTGTTTCAATTTGCGCCAGGTATCCAGGCGCTGTTGAAGGGTTTGTTCAAAACCTTGATTGGAGGGCTGGTAATAAACCTTGCCCTTTAATTGCGGCGGCAGGTATTCTTGTTCTACGAAGTGGCTGGGATACTTGTGTGGATAAAGGTAGTCCTTCCCGTAGCCCATTTGTTTGGCCCCGCTGTAGTGGCTGTCTTTCAGGTGCGGGGGAACCGGGTAAGCCTGCCCTTCTTTTTGAATATCATTTAAAACCTGGTCAATAGTCACAATTGCGGAGTTGCTCTTGGGGGCGGTAGCCACATAAAGGGTGGCTTGAGTTAGAGGAATTCTAGCCTCGGGAAAGCCCAAACGCTCGGCAGCCTCCACCGCGTTGAGCGCCACCACTAAGGCTTGCGGGTCGGCATTGCCCACATCCTCGGCTGCGGTAACCAGCAGGCGACGCCCGATAAATCTGGGGTCTTCGCCCCCGGCAATCATCTTGCCCAGCCAATAGACAGCCGCATCCGGGTCGCTGCCGCGCAGGCTCTTCTGAAAGGCCGAGGCGTGGTCGTAATGCTCATCCCCGGCCTTATCGTAAAGCAAGGCGCTCTGTTGAAGGATTTCCTCCACTAAGGATAAAGTGATCTCTCCTGCGCCGGCCACCGCCGCACTTGCTTCCAGGGCATTCAGGGCGAAGCGGGCGTCGCCGTTGGCCTGGAGAATGATTTGTTCCAGGGCTTGGGCTTCTATTTGTTGCCCTCCCAGGCCGCATTTTTGATCGGTCAGGGCGGCTTGCAGAATTTGCTCAATATCCCCTGCCTCCAGGGGCTGGAGGCGGTAAATCTTTACTCGGGAACGTAAGGCCGGGATGACTTCAAAGTAGGGGTTTTCGGTAGTGGCCCCAATCAGGCAAACGGTGGCATCTTCTACGTAAGGTAAAACCGCATCCTGCTGGGCTTTGTTGAAGCGGTGGACTTCGTCAATAAAGAGAATGGTGTTTTGCTGTTTTAGCTGCCGCTGGTGCTGGGCCAGTTTTACGATCTGCCGCAGGTCGGCTACCCCGGCGCTGACCGCACTGATTTGCTCCAGCCGCCAGTCGCCCTCACTGGCAATCAAGCGTGCCAGGGTGGTCTTGCCCGAACCCGGCGGCCCCCAGAGGATAATTGAGCCCAAGTCGCCCTGTTCTATCAAGCGGCGCAGGGGCTTACCTGCGGCAACTAAGTGCTGTTGCCCCTTGAACTCATCCCAGTGGTGGGGACGCATACGATGAGCCAGAGGGGCATTTGTCTGAGGGGGAGTAAAGGCATCCATATTCAAGGCAATACCGGGTACTCAAACTTCGGTGGTACCCCCGTCAGGCTTTTCAGGAAGGAGATGAGTTGCTCCACTTCCTGTTTTGTTAGTTCCTCGCCGAGTGCTTCCCGCCCCATGATTTTCACCGCCAGCTCTAAGGTGGGTACAGAGCCGTTGTTCATATAGGGAGCGGTTAACTCAATGTTTCTCAGGCTAGGGGTTCTGAAGGCGTGTTTATCACCGTCTTTTTTAGTGACTAAATAGCGGCCTAAATCCGTGGATCCGGGGACTTTTATCTGGTGAAAATCACTGTCACTCAAGGCCGGGCCGCTGTGACAGCCTAGACAGCCTTTGTCTTTAAATAAGGCCATTCCCTTTTGGGCGCTATCGCTCAGGGCTTGCTTGTCACCGCTCAGATAGCGGTCAAAGGGGGAGTTGGGGGTAATCAATGTTCTTTCAAAGGCAGCCATGGCTTTGGCTATATTGCCTTTATTTATGGGGTTTTCTCCCCTAAAAACCTCTTTGAAGCGTCTCATATATTCAGGAATGCCCTTTAATTTCAGAATGGCTGTGTCCAGTTTTTGGTTCATCTCCTTTTCCGCTTCAATCGGACCAAGGGCTTGCTCTTCCAAGGTCTTTACTCTGCCATCCCAAAACTGCACTTTCAGGAAGGCGGCGTTTAAAACCGTAGGGGTATTCCTTGGCCCTTCCGCCATGCCATGTCCTAAAGCTAAAGCTATTCTGTCGGTGAAGGCAAAGACCGGATTATGGCAGGTAGCACAGCTTATCCAGTTACTGCCGGACAGACGGGGATCGAAGAAAAGCATTTTTCCCAACTCTGTTTTTTCCCGGCTCATGGGGTTATCTTCCGGAATAGGAGCTATAGCCGGAAGGGGTTTAAATTCAGCGGAGAGAACGGGTGAGGGGCTAAAGAAAAGAGAGATTGAGCCGATGGCCAGGAGGAAATAGAATTTGTTTTTCATTATGACCTACCCCCGTGATTAAAGGTTAGAAGTCCTAGGGCACCTTGAAAAATGGCCTTTTCGCCCAACCAGACAGTGTCTGGTGACATTTTTCTGCGTTATGCTCAAAATTTTCTCGGAATATCAAGCATATGCCTGCGGTTAAATTAAGTGCCTTGATATTGAACGAAAATTCTCATTTTTCTATGAGCGTTTCGACTTTTTACGAGTTTATCTCTTGTAGGCTATCGTAAAATTGCCGCCATTCCTCTTTTTGCTCTTTGGTTAGCTTCAAATCCAAACCGGCCTCATAGATTTTTTCTCCCTCGCCATAACTATATTTACTCCATTTTACCCCTACCTTCGTCATTATGTAGATATCACCGCCAACATCGCCGATTTCCAGGCTTAAATCTTGGGCAGAGAGGACTTCATCCATCCGTTCTGTATCTTCTACGGTCTTGAAGGTGATTTCCAACTTCAATCCCAACTTGATTCCGTAGCAACTGATATTCAAGGCACGACCGGTTGCTATGATACCCTTCCCTTTTGCCCTGAGTTTGATTGGCAGATAGACATTCTTGCGGGGTGTTCCCCGGCGTTCTGCAGAGTGATCCTGTTCTGTCATGGCCATTTCCTCACTGCAAGTGGTTATTATTATGCTGCCTAATTAGTTGCAATGGAATTCAGGGTATTTTCCGCCCGCTGCAGGCAGCGCTTTTTCCCCAATAAGATAAAAAGATGTTCCATTTCCGGGCCTTTTAGCTTACCGCTCAAGGCCACCCGAATGGGCATAAAGAGTTTTTTACCCTTCAGGCCGGTGGCCTGCTTAAGACTTTGGATTAATTCCTGATACTCTTGCTTGTCCAGCACTGCCCAATTGGAAGCGGCCAATTGTTTGGCCAATTCCTGAATTACCGCTTTACCCTCCAGGGCAATTTGCCTGGCCTCAGGCCCTGGCAAGAAGTTGTTTTTGAAATAAACTTGAGTATACTGGGGCAGTTGCTCCAGTTTCGTTATGTTAGGCCGCGCCGAATCCACTACCGCCTGCAGCCAACGCAATTCCTTGCCCCGTGGGGGGTCAGAAAAAAAACCGGCCTGCTGGAAAAAAGGCAAACTGGCTTGAGTAAGCCGGCCAATTTCCTCGCCCCGCAGATAGTGGCCATTCAGCCAGTCTAGTTTTTGCCGGCCAAACACTGCGGCACTCTTGGCCAGACGGGATAAAGAAAAGGCTTCAATCAACTCATTCATACTAAGTAATTCACGACCCTCGCCGGGCGACCAACCCAAAAGGGCCAGATAATTAACCAGGGCCTGGGGCAGATAACCCTCCCGGCGGAACTGGGCTAGCGCTGCAGCGCCGTGGCGTTTGCTTAACATGCTGCGATCCGGGCCCAGAATCATCGGCAGGTGAACAAAATGAGGCAGGGGATAGCCCAGTGCCTCATAAAGCAACTGGTGGCGGGGGGTGTTGGGCAGATGATCTTCCCCACGTATCACGTGGGTTATTTCCATCAGGGCATCATCCACTACCACTGCCAGGTTATAGGCGGCAATGCCGTTGGAGCGCACAATGATAAAATCCCCCAAATCCCCTTTGGCTACTTCTACCGCACCGCGCAGTAAGTCCTCCACAACTACCGTCCCGTTGCCTTCCACCCGAAAGCGAATGCTGGGCTTGCGCCCCTCTTTTTCATGGGCTCGCTTTTCTTGAGCACTCAACTCTCGGCAGGCGCCCTGGTAACGCGGGGGCCGCCCCGCCGCCAGCAGTTCCTTGCGCCGGCACTCTAATTCCTGAGGGGTGCAATAGCAATGATAGGCCTTGCCCCCCTTTAGCAATTGCTGAGCAGCCTCAAGGTAATAGTGGCGGCGCTCCGACTGGCGATAGGGACTGAAATCCCCTCCCTGCTGCGGCCCCTCATCCCAGTGCAAACCCAGCCAGTGTAAATCCTCAATTAACGCTTTTTCAAACTCGGGCTGGGAACGCTCCTGATCGGTATCTTCAATGCGCAGGATAAATCGGCCGCGATACTTACGGGCAAAGAGCCAGTTAAAAAGGGCGGTGCGGGCGTTGCCGACATGCAGATACCCGCTGGGGCTGGGGGCAAAGCGCACCCGAATTTTCTTAGTCATGGAGGAGCACCACTGCCTGGGCGGCAATTCCTTCGCCGCGTCCGCTGAATCCTAAACCTTCAGTGCTGGTGGCTTTCAGGTTGAGCGGGGCCTTTACGATCTGCTTGAGATTGCTTTCCATCCGGGAGCGGTAGGGAGGTAAATGGGGCTGCTGAGCCACAATCACCGCATCAACATTGCCCACTGCCAAGCCCTGACGGCTGATTAATTGAATTACCCGCTCCAGCAAAAGCAGGCTGCTAATATCCTTATATTCGGAATTGCTGTCTGGGAAGTGCTGCCCTATATCTCCCAGACCGGCGGCGCCTAGAATAGCGTCGGCAATGGCATGAGTAAGCACATCGGCGTCGGAGTGGCCGGCCAGCCCCAAGGGGTAGTCAATGGTTACTCCCCCCAGGATTAGCTTGCGGCCTTCTACCAAGCAATGCACATCATAGCCGAAGCCTATTTTGAACATGAGATTTTTTCACCACAGAGAGCACAGAGGAATCAATCCAAATGTCAAAAATCATGTCATTGCGAGCGTAGCGAAGCAATCTCATTTTGTGACCGGGCATTGCCCAGGATTGCTTCGTCACTTCGTTCCTCGCAATGACAACTCTCTAATAATCCTGTCAAAAATTTCTTTTAAATCAATCTTTCCGCAATCTGGACGGCGTTCAGGGCGGCACCCTTGCGCAGGTTGTCCGACACCACCCACAGGTTCAGGCCGTGGGGGACGGAAAAATCGCGGCGAATGCGGCCGACGAAGACTTCATCTTTGCCGACTGCGTCTAATTGTAAAGGATATATGTTGTTAGCCGGGTCGTCCACTACCTTGACCCCGGTAAAGGCCGCCAGGGCCTGCCGCGCTTCCTCCGGGCTGATTGGTTTTTCCGTCTCTATATTCACCGACTCGGCATGAGAAACAAAAACTGGCACCCGCACCGTGGTGGCGGTTACCGCTATGCTGTCGTCCCCCATAATCTTTTTGGTCTCATTGACCATCTTCATTTCTTCTTTGGTATAGCCGTTTTCCAGGAAGACATCAATATGCGGCAGGCAGTTAAAGGCAATGCGGTGGGGATATACCTGGGGTTCTACCTTCTCCGCCTGGAAGTCAAACATCTTTCTGGCCTGTTCCCCCAACTCATGTATAGCCTTCTTGCCGCTGCCGGAAACCGATTGGTAGGTAGAGACCACTATGCGCTTGATTTTAGCCAGATCATGCAGGGGCTTCAGGGCCACCACCATCTGAATGGTAGAGCAGTTGGGGTTGGCGATAATCCCCTTGTGCCGACCAATATCCTGGGGATTAACCTCGGGCACCACCAGGGGGACATCCGCCTCCATACGAAAGGCGCTGCTGTTATCCACCACCACTGCCCCGGCCTTTACCGCCAGGGGGGCGAACTCCCTGCTCACCCCGGCCCCGGCGGAGAAAAGGGCAATCTCCACCCCGGCAAAGGAATCCGCAGTCAGCTCACGCACCAGTAAATTTTCACCCTTATATTGCAGGCGGCTACCCGCTGAACGCTGGGAAGCAAACAGGCTCAACTCGCCTACAGGAAACTTTCGCCTCTCCAGCGAGGCCACCATCTCCTGCCCCACTACGCCGGTTGCTCCCACCACCGCCACATGATAAGCCTTAGGGGCACCCTTAGGCATTGACTATTCCTTTTTCTTCAGCAAGCCGGTTACCTCTTGCATAAACTGGTTAATGTCCTTGAACTGGCGATAGACCGAGGCAAAGCGCACATAAGCGATTTCATCCAGTTGATAAAGCTTGTTGATTACCATTTCCCCAATGTCCTTACTGCTGATTTCCTTGCCCGGACGTTCGTGCAATTCCTGTTCCAACTCATCCACAATCTCTTCCAGGGTAGTAATGCTGACGGGGCGTTTCTCACAGGCCTTGCGCAGTCCCCCCAACACCTTCTCGCGGTCAAAGGGCTCGCGGCGCTTATCCTTTTTGACCACCATAGCCGGGATATGCTCAATCCGTTCATAGGTGGTAAAGCGCTTATGACAGCCAAGGCACTCCCGCCGCCGGCGAATGGTCAGGCCGTCCTTGCGCTCGCGCGAATCCAAGACCCTGTCAACCGTACGGTTGCAAAAGGGACAGCGCATAGGACAGCGCATAGAGGTTTCTCCTTGAGGGTGTAATGATCAACTAAGGGTAACAAAGATTGTACCAGGCGTCAATCGGTTTCCTTGTTTCTAGAAGACATAAGTATATAAAAGCACATTCATAAGTACGCCACTTTAAATCTCAGAAATTTTCTAATTGCCTCAAAGTCTCTTTTGTTTTGAGTATACACCACTCCACCTATTTGATATGCGGTTAAAGCGATTAGAATATCATTGACCAATGAGTAGCATTTTTTCAAATCATACCTGCTTTCGCTTCGGAGTTTAGCCATAATCTCACCAGCCTTGTCAAAATCGTTTGCTGTAGGAGAAACTATCCTGTTTGCCCGCTTGAAGAAATCCCTCAAGGACCTGATAGCTTTTATCCCCTGTGGATCATGGGCTCCAGCCTTAAGCTCCATAAGCACAATGGCAGACAAATAAACCACCCCTTCGGACAGAAAAATCTCTTGATGTCTCTTGGGGTTAGAGAATCTATCAATGTAAATGTTGGTATCCAGGACCCTCTTAATTAAAGACCCGCTCAATTTTGGTGCCCTTATGTTTGTGGAAAATAGCCTCTAGTTCCTGCTTACCACTGGCTAAATCTAGCGCCCTTTTTATGGCTTCCTTGTCATCGGTAAGCTGAAAAAGCTTTTTGACTCGTTGGAGGGCACTTTTCTTGACCTCCAGGTCTTGGATGTGGATTAGCGTGGTTTTGGACATGGCAAATACTCCTTATTGTTTGTTTTGGGTAGTTTTGGGTGCCCTGACTGGTTAAGGCAGTGGCCTTAACCTACCCCTATTCCACAGAGCGCGACACCGCCGCCTCTTCAAAGCTGGCCATTTGGGTCAACACCTTGACTCCGGCCTCTACCAGGCTCATGGCCAGGGCGGCCCCGGTGCCTTCTCCCAGGCGCAGGTCTAAATCCAGCAGGGGTTTTAGTCC
>QIFF01000014.1 GCA_003230635.1 bacterium
TGTTTTCACCTCAGCGGCTGAAACTCCCAAGATGAAGGACTGGGCGGGGATTATCCTGGATAACCATAAGGGAGAAGACAGCGTAATTCAGCACTGCCGGATTGAGTACGCTCAGGTGGGAATCTATTGTATCGGGGCCTCCCCCAATATTATCCAGAACAAACTCAAAGGCAACGAGACAGGAATGATTTGCCAGAGCGGCGCCCGCCCGCAGATTAAGGGAAATACCATTACCGAAGGCAAGATCGGAATCGCTTGCTGGGAGCAGGCCGTACCCCTGATTAGCCAGAACCGGATTAGCAAGCAGGAGCAGGCAGGGATTATTTGGTCCGCCAAGGCCTCGCCCTGGCTGGAAAATAATATTGTAACTGATAATAAATACGGCCTCTACGGCAGCGAACCCCTGGAATGGGTCAATAACCAAATTGAAGATAATGAACAAGACTTTTACCTCAGTAACCAAAGCGAGTAAACACACCGCCACCACCATATTGGGTGTGCTGCTGGCGGCTACCTGTGTCTGGGCTTCGGCTCCGTCCGTCACCAAGGTCAGCAGCCGGTTTATCACTCAAGATACAACCTGGCAGGGGGAGATCATCGTAGAAGGGGTGGTGAAGGTAGGGCAGGGGGCTACCCTGACCATTATGCCCGGCAGCAGCATTCTTTTCAGCCGCTCTATTAATCCCAAAACCCGGCTGGGAGAGAGCGCCCTTTTTCTACAGGGGCGCTTGATTGCCCGCGGCACTCCTGAGCAACCCATTACCTTCAGCTCTGCTGCTGAAGACCCGCAGGCGGGCGATTGGGATGGGATTAACTTGATTGCCAGTGAGGATCAACTGAATATCCTGGAGCACTGCCAAATTTTTTATGCCGACAAGGCGGTGCACGCCCACTTTGCCACCCTGCGCATTCGGGACTGCCTTTTTGCCCATAACAACCGCGCCATTTATTGCCAGGAGATGCGGCTGGATTTGACGGATAATGAAATCAGGGATAACCGCAGCGCAATTCGCTGCCGCGATGCCACCCTTAGCATGCGCGGCAATCTAATCCATCACAATTACTGGGGAATGGATCTATATAACTCGCGGGCCACAATCAGCGATAATTACTTTCAGGAACACCTGATGTACGGCCTGCGCCTGCGCCGGGTGGAGGCCTGGCTGGAGGACAATGAATTCAAGGCCAACCGGGTGGGCCTGCGCTTTTATAATTCCAAGCTCACCCTGAGTAATAACAGTTTTCTGGACAACCGCCAGCAGGGGGCGGCCTTTTCCTTTTCCGAGGCTACCTTAGAGGGTAACAGCTTCTTGAATAACCACCAGGTGGGTCTTGCTTTGCGTACGGCGCGGGCGGTAATCAGTGAAAATGAAATCAAGGATAACGGGGAGGGGATTCAAGTCGCCGACTCGCCGCTTACCCTGATCAATAACAACTGCCTGCAGGGAAACGGTATTGCCGGTATTGCCACTTCCAATTCTCAACTGGTAATTAGGGATAATGAAATTAATTACAACGCCAAGGGCGTCCGCATCCGCCGCGGGAAATCGGTTGTTATTAGCAATAACGATTTGATTGGCAACAGCGAAGAGGGGGTGGCCCTGGAAGACAGCGGGGTTTATCTGAAGACCAATCAGATTATTGATAACGGGGATGATGGGATTGGGGCCAAAAACTCCAACCTGACCGCTATAGACAACAGCGTAGCCAGCAACCACGCCGCCGGGATAGACGCCAAGCAGGGCAGCAGCTTAAGCCTTAAGGGAAACCGCATCCTGAGCAATACTCAGGCCGGGGTGGTGATTGAGAATAGCGATCTTATAGCCAACGATAACCTGTTGGACAACAACTACCGGGGGATTGAGGCCAAGGAAGCCGCCTCCTTATTGATTAGCGGAAATAGTATCAATTACAATCGTGACAGCGGCCTGCTGCTGGAGAAGAGCAATGGCTTGCTGGAAAACAACCAAATTAAGCAGAATGGAGGGCAGGGGGTGGAGAGCAAGTTTTCTGACCTTACCCTGCGGGGGAACTTAATTCAGGCCAACGCCGCAGCCGGGATTAGGGATGAGCTTTCCCGCCTCTGGGTAGAGAGCAACCTGCTGAGTGATAATCAAGCAGGAATTGAATTGAAGGAGTCCGAAGCGGCCATAATCCGGCAAAACCGCATCAATAGGCAGCAAGGGGTGGCGATTAGCTGCCAAGGCTGTGAGGCCACCAGCATTGAGGGCAATCAGATTAGGGAAAACACCGTGGGAATAAGCACGGACAGCCAGATTATTTTGAGTGGTAACGAATTGGCAAAAAACCGCTCCTACGCCTTGCAGTTGCAGGGGTTGATAGATTTATACAGCGAGAACAACTGGTGGGGCACTGCGGAGTTGGAAGATATTGATAAGCTGATTTATGACGCCCAGGACGAGGACGGATTGGGGGGCGTTTTTTACCTGCCCGCCGAAGAACCGCTTAAACTTGACCCCTTGACAAAACATGAATAATGACTTAACATTATACTTAGGGGGTTCCGTCTCTTGTTTGGGCGGCAGTGAAGAGGATTAGGAATGAGGAAACGGTGGTTTTGGCTTAGCCTCCTGTTAGTGCCAGTAATGGCCTATTTATATCTAGCCGTTAGCTCTCTGCCTGGAAATACACCGGTTTACTCTCGTTTGGCAGTTACTTCCCCTGAAATTAATCAGTCAGTGGGTAATGATTCTTTAGAGTCAAGAAAGCCGTTGCCCCCTGCGGGGAATATTCAGCCAGCCGAGCCTTTATCTTCCCCTAAGGGTTTGCCGCTGCCGGCTGCGGTTGCCGGTAAGCCCCTCCCCAGGGTGTTTTGGGGGTATTTAAGATTAGTGGATACTGTCTTCTTCGGCCATAATCATCCCCGGAATAAAGCAATTATAAAAGACTTAGTCACTTCCCAAAAAGCAGGTTATCCCCTGGATTCTATTCTTCCCTATGGAGGCAGGTTAATCCGAATTCTAAAAGACAGGGTAGTGTTGGAGAAGGATGGGCACAAAAGAAGTTTGAAGCTGTTCGTCAGCCTGGACAGCCCCGCCGGGAAGAAGGCCCTCCTGGCTCGGGGCTATCAGCAGGTAAGCCAAAACGAGTGGTTGATCCGACCCAACCGCTTATTGGGAAGTAACAAAAAGATAGAAAGTATTTTGGCTGAAGCTGAGATTAGCCCTGCTGGGGGGCGGGGATTTCAGCTAAACAAGCTCAAGCAGGGCAGCCTGATTGGAGAATTGGGGTTCCAGGCAGGGGATACGGTTAGAGCGGTTAATGGGGAAGAAATCGCTGAGATGAAAGATGTTCTGCTGGCCTATTGGCAGGCAAGAAAATCCCCTTTGATTACTATAAGGGTAGAACGCAACCAGCGCCCGATAAACTTATCGTACCGGATAGTTCCCGATGGGGCACCTGCGTATAGCGTTGAAGACGTTTTGCAAACGCCAAGTTTTGCCGCATTGTTTGGTCATGAAAAGGCTGTGAACAATTAAGAAGGAAAAAGAGTATGTGGGTTAAATCGAAAGCAGGGGGGCGATTTCGGGCAAGTTTGGGGATATGTACCGTACTGCTGATAGTGGGTTTGGTTTTCAGCGGAGATGCTCGGGCAGCTACGCTTAACGTGCCGGGTACTTACGCCACCATTCAACTGGCAATTACTGCGGCCAGCGATGGGGATATAGTGCTGGTGGATGATGGAATATATACGGAAAACATTACCTTTGAGACGAAGGTGATTACCGTCCGATCCGAGAACGGCGCTGCCAGTACGACTATTGACGGCAGCGGCAGCGGCAGCGTGGTAATAATCAATGCCGACGGCACCCTGGATGGGTTTACTGTTACCAACGGTTCGGCGGCCGTCGGCGGCGGGGTTCTTTGTGCCGATTCCACCTCACCGATAATTAGAAACTGTGTTATTGACAGCAACGAGGCTACCGGTGAGGGTGGGGGCGGGATTGGTATCGGAGCCTCCGCCTCGCCTACAATTCAAAGCTGCACCATCAGCAACAACACGGCGGTCAACGCCAGCCCCCCAGTTTATATCAAGGGCGGTGGAATTCACTGCGGGAACTTATCTTCACCAACGATTAAGAATTGCAAATTCATCAATAACTCGGCTAACTACGGCGGCGCTATTGCCGCCAATACCGCCTCGCCAACAATCACCAATTGCACTTTTAACGGCAACACGGCTACCGACGTAGGTGGTGCGATTTCCTGCACCAACTCCTCGACAACGGTGCTCAATAGCATTTTTTGGGAAGACCTGGAAGCAGGAAGCACCGGCGGTGAACTCCGGGGCAACTCCTACACCGTTACCTATTCCGACGTTCAGGGGGGGTATACCGGAACCGGCAACATTAATTCCAACCCGCAGTTTGTGGATACTACTGATTATCATTTAAAGAATACCTCTCCCTGCCGCGATACAGGCAATCCAACTTCTCCCGACTACGATGACAAAGACGGTTCACGCAATGATATGGGGGCCGACGGCGGGCCTGACGGGGTAGAGGACACTGAAGACCCGACAATATCACCCACTGCCGATCCTATGAGCAGCACTACCGCCCCCGCGGCCGTCACTTTTACAAGTAACGCCACTGACGATTGGGGAATCGCCTCTTATTCCTGGGACTTTGGTGACGGCGACACCAGCAGTGGTCAAAATCCCAACCACACCTATGACAACTGTAGCGGCTATACCGCCAACCTGACTGTTACCGACAATAGCGGACGCACATCCTCTACTACCGTTGGCCCCATAACTGTAGGCGGCACTCTGCCTACTGCTTCTGCATCCACTACTCCGACTCCAGCTGCTGCTATTGCTACTTCAGAAAGTATAATTTTCAGTGGCTCGGCCAGTGGTGGTTCGGGCTCCTATACCTGGTTGTGGACATTTGGTGATGGTAATATAAGTATAGAGGAAGATCCCATCTACACTTATACTACTCCCGGCGCTTATACAGCCACTCTAAAAGCAACCGATGATTTAGGTTGCTATGATGATTCAACTGTTAATATTGACGTAACAATAGTAAGTAGTGCTTGTAGTAGCGTGGAATACGCATTAGAAGTTTCCGCTACTGACATAGACACTGTTGACGTTGAAGTCCCAGGTGGCTCTACAATTGCGGGGACAAAAGTAGCGATTCCTCCCGGAGTGTTGTCACAGGATACAGTAATTGCCATCTCCAAAATAACCAGTCCTCCAGCCTTTCCCACCGATATAAAAGGAATTGGCGCTCCGGTGGATTTCGCACCGGATGGAACTTCATTTAGTTCTGATGTAACTATCACCCTTGCTTATGAAGACAGCCAGGTAACATCCGCTGGAATAAGCGAGAATGAAATAAGGATATATTTCTATGATACTTCTGTCAGCCCCAACCGTTGGCGGGAGGAAATTACCAATAAGGCAATAGATACGACTGATAACAAGGTCAGTGTGGATGTTGATCACTTTACCTTCTTTGCTCTGGCCGGGGGTGTCCCCACTCCGCCCAGCGGTTTAACCGCTACCGCTACGTCTGATACCGTAATAAATCTTAACTGGACGATTAATTCCAGTGATGAGACCGGCTTCAGCGTAGAGCGCAGTGAGAATAGTGGTCTTACTTATGGCCCACCAATAGGTACGGTGGGGGCGGGTATAAGCGTTTATGAGGATAATGGCTTAAACACCAACACCGAATATTGGTATCAGGTTAGGGCTGAGAATACCTATGGATATTCCCCTTATTCCAATGAAGCCTCTACCGTCACTCAAGACCCCGGTGGTTCAATAGACTGGGTGGCTACCTATAATGGGAGTGGAAATGAGGACGACATAGCCTCTGATATTGCCCTGTCTCCCGGCAGGGATTATGTTTACGTGACCGGGGCGAGATGGAATACAAGTAATAATTATGACTATGTGCTTATAAAATATAAAGTCTCCCCAGAGGTTAGTCTTCCGAGTGAAAAGGCTCCGGAAGCGGGTTGGCCCGTGTATTACGATAGACCTGGAGTTAGCGGAGATGATATAGCTACCGCCCTGGCGGTGGATAGCTCGGGGAATGTGTATGTGACGGGAAAGAGTATGAACGGCAGCGGCAACTATGATTATGTCACCATAAAGTATGATTCATCTGGGGTTGAGCAGTGGAGCAGCACCTTTGCCGGCGGCACTAATGGGGCTGGGCATGATGTTCCCGTGGATATAGCTGTGGATAACTCAGGGAATGTGTATGTAACCGGGACAAGCTACCAGAGTGAGGCAATTTTAATAGGCCATCACGACGGAACCCCCGCAACCTATGTTGCGGCCGGGGATGACTATGCCACAGTAAAATATAATGCCAGTGGGGTACAACAATGGGCGGCAATATACGATGGGCTTACTCCTTATCTTTGCGGCGGTGAAGGCTACTATTGTAATAATAATGGAAAAAGCGATCACCCTACCGCTCTTGTGGTGGTTGATTCGGGCAGTTATCCCGGTGTCTATGTAACGGGACTAAGTGAGGGGGACGATACTCCCGAGGGTGATTATCTTACTGTAAAATACAATCTTGATGGCACCCAGTTATGGGATCCAGCGGCAAGGTACAATGGTCCGGGAGACCATGTGGATGAGGCGCTGGGTATAGTGGTTGATGACACTTCAGGGGATGTGTATGTGACAGGCCGGAGCAGGAATAATAGTGTTAGCAATAGCAACTTTGATTATGCCACGCTGAAGTATAATTCCAGTGGGGTGCAGCAATTGGGTTGGCCAAAGAGATATAACGGCAGCGCAGATGCCGATGACGAGGCTTGGGCGATTGTAAAAGATAGCTTAGGTAATGTGTATGTAACCGGATTGGCCATGGAAACTTCCGGTGGAACGCCAAGTGAAAACTATAGAACTATAAGTTATGATTCGGCTGGAACCCAACGCTGGTCAACGGGATATAATGGGGCTTACGGCGGCTCGGACCGGGCTTATGCCCTGGGTATAGATGATTCTAATTCCGGTATATATTTGACCGGGACAAGCGGAAACAGCTATGTAAATATAAAGTATAACCTTGCTGATGGGAGCTTGGCTTGGCCAAATGTAGTTACCTACAACGGGAGCGAGTATGATATTCCCAAGGCTATAACTGTGGATAACTCTGGAAATGCCTATATAGTGGGGGTCTCTGAGACGGAAAGCGACAACACCGGGGATGATATAGTAACTATAATGGATGCTCCATCGGTAGATGACGACTGGGATGGAATGGATGATAACTGGGAATATGAAAATGGCGTTGATGATCCAGATGACGACCCGGACGGGGATGGGTTAACTAATCTGCAAGAGTATGAACTGGGGACTAACCCTCAAAATCCGGATACCGATGAAGATGGGATGGACGATGACTGGGAAGTGGATAATGGGCTTGATCCCTTGGATGCAGATGATGCGGATGGAGATCTAGATAACGATGGATACAGCAATCTAACCGAATATAACAATGGCACCAATCCCCAGCAGGCATCTGCAATCTACTATGTTGACGATGGTGCTGCAGCAGGAGGTGATGGTACCCAGGGACAGCCATATCAGACTATAGTAGAAGCCCTAGCCGCAGTCAATAATGATGACACCACTATTAGCGTAGCTGCGGGAACATATTTCCCAAAGGAAGATTTGCTTGTCCCGGAAGGGGTAAAATTAATCGGCGAGCGCTGGTTCGTTTGTACCATTGACCTGTGGGATACTAGCCAAATCCAACTTGGCAGCTATAGCACCCTTAGGGGATTTAATATAGTTTACCCGCCGGATGAGCGGCATGCAGTTGAAGTCCATGCTGCCACTTCGATAACTATCACCAATAATGTCATCCGGGGCAATCCCTTTGCCCAACCGGGGCTGGCGGCAATTTTTCTGGATGAATCCTCCGGCAGGGTTGAAAACAATACCATTGATGGCGGGCATACCGGTGACGGCTGGCATATCGGGATTCGCACTAAGGCTGCTGATGGTAGTAGCATTGTTAACAATATAATGCTCAATAATGAATATGGATGGGGCGATACTGATAGCAGCACCCTTACAGTGGATTATAACAATTTCTGGAATAATACCAATAACCCCAACATAGCAAAGACAAATAACATCTCTGCCGACCCCCTCTTTGTGGACCTCGATGGTCTGGATGAGGTTAGTGGAGATTATCACCTGCAAGCTACCTCTCCTTGCCGCAATACCGGTAGTGAAGCAGCAGAATATAATGACAAGGACGGTTCGCGTAACGACATGGGAGCTGACGGCGGCCCTGGAGGGGTACAGGATGAAAACACTCCCAAGGTGCAGATAACATCGGCGACTGAGGATGCCCCGTGGATTGTTAATTTCACAGCTACTGCCAGTGATGAGTGGGGGATTGCCACCTGGGCCTGGGATTTTGGCGATGGTAACGTCAGTAGCGAGCAATATCCCAGCCACACCTATGACAATTGCGGCAAGTATATTGTCACCCTGACCGTTAAAGACCACAGCGACCGCCCAGCTACAACCAGAAAGGACGTTGTAGTAGGTAATCCCAGCACTGTGCTTGCTGTTTCTCCCCAGTCAGCCAATGGGGTTGCTCCCCTGAGTATAGACTTCAGCGGCTCAGCGGACGTAGGCCCACCCCCCTACACCTGGGCCTGGGATTTTGATGATAGTGATGGGATACAAGAGGATAGTTCTTTACAGGATGACAGCCATATCTATACTACCCCTGGCAGTTATACTGCCACCCTGACAGTAACTGATGCCGACGGCTGCCGGATTTCAGCCATCATTCCCATAACGGTTCTGGAAGACTTCTGTAGTGTTAAAGGTTCTCTTAAGGTTGAGGGGAACCGCACTGCCACTATTGCTGTTTCCGACCCCGACAGTCCGCTTAACGGGGCAACGGTGGAAATCCCGGCGGGCGCCGTATCCAATGATACAGTAATCACCATCTCTGAAGTAACAGATCCTCCCGTCTCTACTGAGGTTTCAGGGCTTGGGGTGTTCGTGGATTTCGGGCCTGACGGGACTGTCTTCAGCGAAGCGGTAACCATCCGTATCCCCTATCCCGCCGGGGTAGCCGACCCCTATGCCTTAAAGCTTTACTATTATGATGCAGATGAGGGAAGTTGGGT
>QIFF01000340.1 GCA_003230635.1 bacterium
AAAAAGTAAGGAGCATGCAAGAAATAAGGGGTATTAAGGAAATGAGCAACAGTTTTCTGTCAATAAAATTTACCCGCTTTAATAAAAGAATAATACCCAATAAAATAATAATTGAAAGAAAGGCAGCCAGGTGATTTGGCTCTAGAAAGACACCCGTTGCTCGCTTCAACCCCCCTATGAGCGCATAAGGATAATCGTAATACTTTTCATATGGGCCGGCATACCAACGAAAGAAAGAAACCGGAGTAAAAAAAGGTATAAGTGCTAGTCCAGCCGAAATTATTCCACCAATAATTGAAACATAAACCATTTTTTTGACAAATTGAGTATCAAGACTCTCTATAAAACTACCGAGGATGAAAAAGGGGAGGTAAATTTCTATTTGTCGGATAAACTTAAGCGTAACCAAAAGCCCTATTTCCCCTCCCCACATACTGAACGAAAACAAGCAAGTTATAAATAAATAACTCAGGAGAAACAAAGTCATAAAAATTACCCTATGTAATGGAATTGCTATCTTCTTGTTACGGAATAGATTTATAAAAAATCCCACTAAACCAACCCCAAAAAGGATATCAATAAAACTGAAGGGAATATTTCCGATCCCAATCTGAGGAGCTATGGGAAGAAAAAAGAGATACCACAAAACCCAATTATCTAAATGTTTACTAAAATAGGCCAGAAGGACAGACGAAATAACTATTACAACAATAACTACACTGCCCGCTAGAATTGGTTGTTCAAGAAGAAATGTCATTGTTTATTAATTCTCGATAAAGGGTTTCAATGCCATTTGTCGTCCGCTTTATGTCAAAAAACTTAATTGCCCGTTGGCGAGCATTTTCGCCTAAATATTTCCTTAATTCAGGCTTTAGGATAAGCGTCTCAATACCCTCTGCTAAAGTTTTTGCTGACAGGGGTTTAACTAGCAAACCCGTTTCTCCGTCAACGACTACTTCTCGGTTTCCAGGTACATCAGTAGCCACAGTAGCTACTCCTGCAGCGGCGGCTTCAATCAAAACGAAGGGCAATCCCTCCCATAGTGAAGGCAGAACAAGGATAGAACACCGTCGCAAATAGGGAAAAACATCTCTCTTGTTTCCCAGAAAAACCACCTTTTTTTTAGGCAAAGAAAGTTTTTTATATGCTAGAAACTGTACTTTATTTAAAAGCTGTCCCTCACCGATGAAGACAAATTCTACTTGAGGATATTTTTTTAATATTTCAGGAATAGCTTGAACTAAATAGATATGTCCTTTTTCAAAATTAAACCTCGCTATAGATAATATTATTAATGGTTGTTTAGTATTATCTAACGAGTTCACGAATTGAAATTGGGAAAAGTCAATTCCGTTAGGAATTACCATTACTTTTTCTTTAGGTATGACTCGATTTTTGATTAGATATTGCTTGTCTTCTTCAGAAACACAAACTACTCTGGCTACAAATTTATTTAAGAAGCGCTCAATCTGTATTCTTGCCCAACTTATAATTCCGCCGCTGATTTTATCTATAAATCTATCTCTAAATTCATACTTTCTGCCATGGTAACCATGTATGGTAACCATTACAGGTTTTCTATGCATAAATTTAGTTGCTCTAAAGAAAAGTGCGCAGCGGGTACCATGGCAATGAATAAGGTTAACATCATATTGCTTGATTAATTTAAGAACCTTTAAAAAAAAGACCAAATTAATAACATGTACAGGAATTCCTATCTTTTCCAGCTCTAACCGGAATTCTCCATCCTGGTGAGACAAAACAATTGATCGAAAATGGTTTCGATCAATGTGTTTTGATAATAATAATATATGGCGTTGGCCACCACCATAGAACAATCCATCAGTGACTTCAAGAATAGTAAAGTCCATTTGTCTCAACCCAGACAGGTTACAGTTCGTTACATGTTAAAGGTTATCGGTGATAGGCATAGAAATCCCTACCACTCCTCGGGCATAAAAGAGCCAAACAAACATTCTTAGTACAAGAACAACAGTAGTGGCTACAGCTGCTCCTTGCAGACGATAAGTATTAATAAGCCATTGTTGCAGTATGCCATTTAGTACAACGCCGATTAAAATAAATACTGCCAGGAGTTTCCAAAGGTCTCGTTGTTCAAAATGATATGACACCAAAGCCGCCGGGACACTATAAATTAATGTAGCACCATAACCAATAGATAGTATCTTGATTGCTAAAGAAGCTTTCAAATAGGCTTTATTTATTATCCCAAGCCGGCAAAGTGTTTGTAATATGTTATCAATACAGAGAAAATAGGCGACGACTATTCCAATGGCAACCAGGGTCACATAGGCTAGCAATCTTCCAATGGATTGTTGCTGCCTTAGTTTGGGCAACAGGGTAGTTTCCAGAATAAGCCCCAGGAATGCCAACGGCATCACCATTAATACAGCTGAGGAGTAAATTCCTAATGCCTCCGCTCCCAACATTTTAGAGATAAACATTCTATCGAAATTCATACTAAACATGCCACTAAGACTCAAAGCAAAAATTGGTAACGTGATAGTTATCAATTGCTTCATCGGAAGGGTCTTTGTTTCATTGGAATCAAACCTCTTTATATTGTTTTGCACCACAGCAAAGCTAATAACGACAAATCCCAGCAGGATTACTCCCCATAGCAATAATAGCTTTTCGCCCCGACTTATATCAGAAAATATAATCACCAATATAATCCCAAAAGCGTAACAAAAATCGGCAAAGCCCTTCAACTTATTGGCAGAAATGATTTTATCCATTCCCTTCAACATACCCAGATGATGCGTGAGCAATAGAAAAAGAATGGTATTGATTATAACTATAGGAAGGTATAGGAATCGCTGGTTGGTGGTATAACTCCATATAATAGAAACGATAATGATACCAACTATAATACTATATTTATAGGCCGAATACGATTTGTGCAATACATCTTTTATGGAGTAGCCATGAGAAGAAAATCTGATACAAGCGTAGGGTATTCCCATACCACTTACACAGGCAAATATTTTTATCAGACTGATAGAATAAGAATATAATCCGTATTCCGTTACAGGTAAATATTTCAACAACAGAATGTTTACACCTGTAAGAAATCCCATAGGTAACGCACTATAAAGAAATGATATCCCTGTTTCTTTAAATACTTTACTAATCATTCAGATTTTTATTGCCTTTTAAGGGGTTAGCTTAAGGGTGCCTTGAAAAATGAGAATTTTCGTTCAAGATCAAGGCATGCGAAAAATTTAACCACAGGCATATCCTTTATATTCCGAGGATTAAATTTTGAGCATAACGCAGATATTGGACGAAAAGGCCATTTTTCAAGGTGCCCTTGAGCAACTCCCGATATAGATTACGCCCATAGCGCCCGATGCCGGAATGATAGAACATGCGGAAGCATGGGGTTGTTTAGGGCACCCTTTACTTAACCGTTTGGTTTAGGGACTGAAGGGTACCGGTTAAACCTTGGTATATACCCACTAGATACCCAGCACAGCAGTGGAGGCTATTGAGATCAAATGTGAGCACAGCGGTATGAAGTTGGGTCAGTGCCCGCCCTAAACTAGCCCAGGCACATAACCAAAGGGAAAATTCCGGGTTTTTGCGCACAAAATGAAAGTGATTTATGGTAACTATTTTGCCGCAAAGATAACCTCGCCCTGGCTTTGTGGGCAAAGGCAAGTGTTTAAGGTGGGCATTGGCCACGATGAACAGCTCATATTCTTTGGTCACCCGGTAGCTGAATTCCAGGTCGTCACCTACTCCCCAACCGATATACCACTCATCAAACTTAATCCTTTCAAAAATATGGCGGCGATAGACATTACACCCGCCACTCAGCCAATGCACCCTCATAGTATGCTCCGCTGGATACGGCAGCACACCAAACCCTGAGGGGAGTATTTCCCCCTTTTTTTGGGGATCGCTGACTAAAAAGATTCTGGCGATAGATTGCCTGAAGGCCTTGAAGAGCTTCCCGCTTGTGTTAAACTCCGCCGAGCCGCTGTCATATACTATATTATACTCAGCTCCCCCCACCTCCGGTCCGGCCGTTTCCCAGAACTCATACATTTGCTCCACACAGCCCGCTTCCAGAACAATATCGTCATCCAGGAAGCCCACCAAAGTAATTTCAGGGGCCACCGCTGCCAAGCCGGCGTTGCGTTGGGGAATCAGCGAGGGGGGATACTTCCGCACATAGGTAATATTTAGGTCGGAGAAATCAGTCAGTAAATCCTCTATGGGGTTATCACTCCCATCCACTACCACAATCTGATCCAAGGCATAAGACTGGCTGCGGATACTCTCCAGCAACCGCCGCATTTCCTGGGGGCGATCCTTGGTGGGGATAATCTGGCAGATTTTTTCCTTGTATTTTCCCCCCATATTTTTTTGTTTTTGTATCATCGTTTTGTTAAAAAGATATTCGTGGCTTACTTACTGGATTGCTTGCCAGTTTATCAGATGCGTATTTCCCTGTCAATTTTAAGTGGAATCAGGGCTTGTTTTTTAGTAGTATGACAGACAAGAGAGGGGTTGCCGGGTGCGGATTGCATTGATTCGTAAAAAATATAGCCCCCACGGGGGGGCGGAGAGGTATCTAAGCCGGCTTATAGACGGCCTGCTGAAGACGGGGCATGAGGTGCATCTGTTCGCCCATGAATGGGAGAAGCAAACCGGGGTCAGCTTCCACCGGGTTCGCCTGCTGAAGGGGCTTTCCTTCCTGCAAAGCATAAGTTTTGCCTATTATGCCCGGCGGGCGGTAAAGCAAGAGCAGTTTGACCTGGTGCACAGCCTGGAACGCACCTCATGTCAAGACCTCTATCGGGCCGGGGACGGCTGTCACCGGGAATGGCTCAAGCAGCGGCGGCGAATTTATCCCTGCTGGAAAAACCTGCTCACTTACATCAATCCCCTTCATATTAGCCTTCTATATTTAGAAAAGCGCCTCTATCGCTACCCTGACACCAGGCTGATTATTGCCAACTCCCAGAGGGGCAAGCAGGAGATCATGCGGCATTACGGCTATCCCGACCGGAAAATAGAGGTGATCTATAACGGGGTGGATACTCAGCGCTTCCATCCGGGATTACGCCGGGAATACCGCCAGTCCCTGCGCAAAGAGCTGGGAATTGCAGAAGACGAGCTGGTCCTGCTCTGGGTAGGCTCCGGCTTCAAGCGCAAGGGCTTAGACTTTTTACTTCAGGCTCTGGACTTGCTCTGGCAGGAGGGGCAGCGGGATTGGCGCTTGCTGGTAGTGGGCAAAGGAAAAATCAAGCCGTACCGGAAGAAATTGCAGGGAAAGGGATACAAGGAAAGAGTGGTTTTTTCAGGCCCCCAGGCTGAGGTGCGCCCCTTTTACGGGGCGGGAGATGTTTTCCTCCTCCCCACCATTTACGAGCCTTTTGCCAATGTCTGCCTGGAAGCCCTGGCCTGTGGTTTGCCGGTGATTACCAGCGCCATGAACGGGGCGGCGGAGATTTTGACCCCCGAAACGGGCAGCGTGCTGAGCGACCCTGCCGACATTCGGCAACTGGCCGGGCAAATCAAGCGCTGGCAAGATGTTTCTTTGCGCCGGGAAGCAATCCCCGCCAGCCGGGAACTGGCGGAGCAACATACCTGCCGGCGGAATGTTCAACAAACCCTGGAGGTTTACCGGCGGTTGCTGGAAGAGGGATAATACGGAAACTTCCTCTCCCCACGGGGGAGAGGATTGAGGTGAGGGGGTTAGTGGGCACAGCCCACCCTACCAGTGTTAGGCGAAATTGGCAGATTCATTACCTTCAGTATAAATTAGTAGCGAATGGCTCTACATCCTCTACTGAGTGAACATCCGCAATCATCGCCACAACTACAATGGGATACAGTGTAACCTAATGAGATTTTTCTGGCTAGCAGCGTACCGCCAGGTAGGTTTATATAATCAATTCTGACTCCCTCTGTTCTACTCAAATCACTCAGCGAGCGCTCTTCTTCCTTTCGTCGGGTTCGAGTGTCATCAGTGAGTCGCAATATCTCCTCCTTACCCATAGTGGTCGTTATTGTTAAAGTCCTCGCCGACTTATTTATTGTTTTCACTGTGCCCTCTAGTGCCCGGTTACTTTGCTGCAACGCTGTACGAAGGGCAGCAATATTCGCTTGTGCTTCGACTGCATACTGACCTGTATCACGATACCTCCCAAGATAACGTTCAAATGATTCCACCGTATAAGCTCTATTTGCTTCTTCCCAATGGAACTTTTCAATCCTATTCTTAGCCTTGTGTACATATTTTCCCCGTGGGTGCGCTTGTAGATAACCCTCAAGGCTTTCAACTGTATTCACTCCAACTGCCCGCCACCAACGCAACTCATCGCGAACTCCTGGGAATAGAGCGATAACGATAGCACACACAACAGCTATACTAACCAGCGTTATTACAACTTTCCTCATAACTTTTTCCCATTAAAACTCAAATCGGAACACGTCCCCTTCTGGAGTATTCTCCTTTAATACTAAAAGAACAAAGACTATTTGTCAAGCAATAATCTACTAGTCGCTACTAGTCTTCTCTGGCTTGGGTTAATATGCTTTAAAGACAAGGGGAGATAGATATGGCTGACCTAAAAAGATTGGTGGGGATGAAGATATCTGAATATAGGAAAATTAGTGGGATAACTCAGGCAAAATTGGCTGAAAAAACAGAATTGAGTAACGATTTTATAAGCCGGGTGGAAAGGGGTGAAAGAATCCCTTCCCTTGAAACTCTATCCAGGATTACAAAAGCATTGGGTGTTTCTTTGAGAGAATTTTTTGATTTTAGTGGAGAGCAACAGACTGAAAAGATTGGTGTTGAAGCTGAACGGGTGATGACTTATTTGAAAAATAAGGATGAAAAGGATATAAGGCTGGCCTATGATATTGTCAGGGCAATTTTTGAAAGATTAGCCTGATAAATCAACTAAAAGGTAGCCGCAAGCTTTAGCTTGCGTTATCTCCCCCTCACCCTAGCCCTCTCCCCAAAAGGGAGAGGGAAATAGCATAGCAGGCGGGCGGGGGCAGCCTGGAGTAGGGCGTTTACGCCCGTGTCCTTTTCACGGGGCTAAAGCCCCTACTCCTTTTTATCACCAAACTGGCTGACGGATTCCGAGCCCGCTTCCGCCATGGGCTGATATATTTTCTTCCATTCAAAAAAACGGCTCCCTGGAGTCTTTGTTCCCTCGGCCTCATGGTAACCGCTCAACCACTCCTCCTCAGTAAAGGCGGAAGGGCTGTCCTGGGGGGTAGTTACCTGATTGGAGTCAGCCAGCAGGTAGAAGTCCCCCGCCGCAGTGAGCAACCCCAGGGAAACGCAGTAAGAGCGGTTGGGCTTGCCCACTTCAATGTACCAGCTCTCGGCCCCATTGATTTCCAGGTCAAAGTAGCCGTTGGCGTTGCTGCCGTCAAAAATCCGCCCGCTTACGTCATAGACCCGCACAATCTTTTTGCAGCCCTCCCACTGGCTTTGCAAATCCATTTTCGCCTGCTCAAGGCGCTGGGCACTAATTTCCCAGTAGGCATAGAGCCAGTAAGGATCTCTCACCATCAAAACAATTCTGGTATCTCCGTAATGGGGGGGCAATTCCCCCTCAGTGTTTCCTGCGGCGAGATTGGGGCCCAGATAATATTTGGCTTCTTCTATTTCTCCCTGCTGGCCTGGCTCCGCCTGAAGGGCTGCAGCCCGGTTGACCAGAATCTGCTCCACCAGGGCCTGTTTGGTTAAGCGCCCGCAATTTTCAATCTTGTGCGCCTGGGCCAATTTGATTAGTTTGGCCCGCGTCAGGGAAAAGAGTTTTTCCTGGGTCATATTATTGTTCATAACCTTTCCTCCTTTTACCTAACATTGCAGCACCCCTTTGTCCAGGCCAATTGCCTTGGCTGGCCCCAGGAGTGCCAGGCTCAAAGTTTCGCTTTGAAAAATGTCTTGGGCTAACTCCTGGATTTGCAGGGGAGTAACGCTTTCAATACCGGTCAGAATTTCGTCCAGGGTAAAGTGCCGGCCAAGGTAAATTTCGTATTTAGCCAGGGTGGTCATACGGTTGGTGGTGCTTTCCAGACCCAGCATCAGGGAGCCTTTCAGTTGCTCTTTAACCTTTCTAAGTTCCGCTTCCCCCACCGGCGTATTCTTTATGGCCGTAAATTCCTGGAGGATTAATTCAATTACCTCTCGCATTCTTTCCGGGGCCGTCCCCGCATAAACAGCAAAGAGACCTGCGTCCCGGTAAGCGCTGAAGTAGGAATAAATGACATAAGCCAGGCCGCGTTCCTCGCGAATTTTCTGAAACAGGCGCGAACTCATGCCCGCCCCCAGCAGGGTGTTTAACAGGTAAGCGGGAAAACGCTGCTCGTGGGCATAGCGAATACCCTTGGAACCGAGGCATAAATGCACCTGCTCCAGGTCTTTGCCCCGGCTGGTAAGATGCTGTTGAAAGCGAGGAGTGTTTGTTTGCGCTTGGGGGGGAGTTGAGGGAAAATTGTCAGCCGCCTGGAAATATTTTTCCACCAGCTCCTTTAGTTTGCAGTGCTCCAGGTTGCCTGCCGCAGCAATGATAATATTGCCGCCGTAATAGTTGTGCTTGAAGTAAGTTGCCAGTCCCTGGTGTGACAGGTTGCCGATACTTTCACTGCTTCCCAGGATGGATTGACCCAGGGTATGACCAAGCCAGACAGCCTGGACAAACATATCATGGACATAATCGTCCGGCGAATCCTCGGTAGTCCTGATTTCCTCCAGGATCACCTGGCGCTCGATTTCCATATCTTTGGGTTCAAGAGATGGATGTAAGACTATGTCGGCCAGTAATTCCAGGGCATGGGGAAGGTGCTCATCCATGACCCGGGTATAAAAGCAGGTATTTTCCCGGCCGGTAAAGGCATCCAGGTGTCCCCCCAGGGAGTCAATGGCAAAGG
>QIFF01000253.1 GCA_003230635.1 bacterium
CCAGATGCCCCAGCACCTTGTATATCTTACCGGGTATTCTGGGAATGATATGGGCGGTAACATCATGGTTTAGTTCTATTAGTCCGGTAGCCTCGAGGTAGCGTTTGATTTCTCTTGTCCGGACTTTAGCGCGTTTGAACCCGGCTGTTATCTGAGCGTTTTTCCCAATGCGCAGCCTTCCTTTCCGGGGTTCATCATGCCCACGATGTTTGCCATGTCCTCCATGTTTCGCATGTCCTGCTTCATTATGCCCCTTCCCAGCCCAGGCCAGATGGCACTTCCCTATATTTAGAGTAGCCACCAGCCCAAGCAGTAAAATTAAGTTGCGAATTTGTCTTGCCATTTTTATCTCCTCAATCGAGTAAACTTAAAAGCATGTTCAAGGCGAAGCAGGACAATCTCTGCTTAAACCCACTAAAATGCCCTGTTTATAAAAACATGGATGTCTTGACAAACGAGTGTTAGTAGCTAAAAAAACATAATGAGTTGGAAGTTACAGAGAGGATTTAAATATTCTGAGGGGGGATATAAGGCGTTGAATAAACTCCCAAGGCAGGAATAACCTTTTCAGGGGAGCAAAAGAAGTTGCTCTGAAGGTTAGCTTGAAGGTTTGTTGGGGATAATAGTCCTGTAGTAGGTGTATGATTGTTACAACACTGATGATCTCCCGAAGTTTCTTTCTCCGGGGTTGCATCGGGATGACAGTGATGACTGTCTGTGGATGTTATAACGCCAGGACTGGAGTTTTTAGCATTTCCAGCATCATAGGATAAGTCGGCATGAGAATGGGAATGGCAACCGGCAGCGACTAAATTCACCATAGGTACCAGCAAAATAACCACTGCCAGAAAAATTGTATTGAGTTTGTACACAAGCTTCATTTTTATAATCCCAAAGGCTGTTTAGAACTAAAGAGCCTACTTATTCCAGTTGGAACTCCCTAAACAATTATAATTAAGCACCAAAATCCCTCAAAAGTCAATAAAATTATTGTTCTGTGCTATAACCAAATCCAATTCATACAAGTTAGCTACTCAAGACCACTAACGCTGTGGACATGCCTAGAGGTGTGGCAATTCAATTTGCAATTCAATTGCTCTTGACAGAAGGCAGTAAAATCGGTAAGCTACAAATGGAGGTGGCAGAGTCCACCATATTATAAAATTGAATATAGAACAGCCTTTTCTGAAAGGTGGGGCAACCCGCCTAACGTCACAGTAGGAAGCAGGCTGCCGCTAGTGCTGTGCTTTGGCATGGCACGAGGGGCAGCAGTCTTTTATCGGATTTAATGTAAAGCTTTACAGTAAATCCGTTATGTAAAGTCCTTATTTATGTAAAGCATGTAAAAGCAGGCCTCTGCCACTCCTTTCTAATATTGATATCCTTGACCTACCTGCCATTAATCACTTTACATTAATTTACACCTTATTAGCGAGACTCTAACCATTGAAGCAACTGCTCATTTTGCTTCCATGGGCGCTTGCTTTTAGCGATTGACACGTGTTTTTCCAGAACCTTGCGCTTCATCTCAAGGCTAATCTGGGCATAACGGTTAGTGGTGTTCAGATGAGCATGTCCCAGCCATGCGCGAATGGTATTGATATCCACCCCTGACTCAAGCAGATGCATTGCGCAACTATGTCGCATTGTATGGGGGTGGATACGCTTTCTTTGAAGGGTGGAACAATTTGGAGTAGCAATTCGGACATACTTGGCTAGTAGATAGCGAACACCTTGGCGGGTTAACTGTCCGCCTCTGTGGTTTGGAAAAACCAATGCATTGGATTTCGGATCAATCCCTCTTAGCTTGAGTAAAGACCGGAGCATCTTAACTGTATCCGGCCACAAGGGGCATATCCTTTCTTTCCTCCCTTTGCCCAGGAAACGAACCTGAAACGGGCGCTCCAGTTGAAGTGATCTGGCAGGTAAATTGATGACTTCCTGTACCCTGGCGCCGGTTTGGTAGATAAAGGAAAGGAAGGTATAGTCCCGATAGCCATCTACAGTGGTGTGATTAACCGCCCCGAGTATTGCCTTAATTTCTTCTCGTTCCAAATAATCGGTGGTAGATATATTGGTGCGTTTTAAAGGAATTGAGAGAATATTCCGACAATGATCGAATGTTAACGGGTCGGAATCGGCAATGTAACGAAACAGACTATGTAAGCAAGCTAAGCGGTTGTTTCTGGTCTGCCTGCTATTGCCGCGTTCTTTTTCGAGATAATCAAGAAAGTGCGTTTGTTTGATTATTGCCTGGGGGAATTTCTCCTTATCCGGGGTTTTCTCCAAATACAGAACAAAGCTCAGAAACGTATTCCGATATATTTGACGGGTATTTTTTGCTAACTGTGGAATACTGACCATAAATCGGTCAATCCAGGGTAGCAGTAATTCCCTGCTTACCATTTTGTCTTTTATCTTGTGGTTCATCACGTCACCTCCGGCACTTCTAGCGCTGCCTCCCGCAAATTCTCTACCGCGGTCTTTGTATACAGATGTGTTGATTTAGGATTGCTATGTCCAAGTAAATCACCGATTTGCTTCAGGCAAACACCGTTACGAATGAGATGGGTGGCAAAACTGTGCCGTAAAAGATGGCAGCCGCTTCGTGGCAGCGAAAACCCGGCAGACTGGATGCGTCTACTTACCATACGACTGATCTTTCGCCCTGTGAGAGGAGTCCAAGGAACTTTTGTAAGAAGGAAAACTTCACGGTATTCTGAAACGGGGCGTCCTTGTCTGAGGTACGAAAGAATTGCCTTGCCAACCTGGGGAGTAAGGGGTAACCAAATATCTTGCCTTGTTTTCCTTGAGGTAATGTGGATTGTTTCTTTCCTCCAGTCAATATTGTTCAACTGGAGATGAACCACTTCCCCGCCACGTAGTCCACAGGTGGCCAGAAGAACGAGAATGGCGTAATCCCGAATCCCCATATCGGTTGACCGATCCACATTGTCTAAAATCTTTCGAACCTCACCCCAGGTTAAAACCCGGGGGAGAGACTTCAATCTGTAGTCACGGGGAGTAGTAACCAGGGAAGATAAATTAGCGGTGAGTTTGCCTGACTGGTACAAAAAACGCAGGAAACTTCTCAAGGCAACAGAAAGCGATCGATGTGGAGCATGGTTGAGTCGAACAGCCTCTTGTTCGATAAATCTGTCAACATCAGCAATCCCAAAACTTGGTGCGGGAGAAGCATTGTTTTGGGATCCAAGGAACCGCAGGAATTTTTCTGCCCAGTGTACATATGACGTAATGGTCGTTTCACTGAGTTCCCTCGTATCTTTTAGATAACTTACATACTGCTGGACTTCATCATGAAACAACAACGGGCCCCTCGGCGCCAAACAAACCCCAGCATCTTCAAGGATACGAATGTAGTGCCGTATACCGGATTTTTTGGCCCCATATCCCTTGGATTTTTTATATCGTTCATAGGCGGCCAAGAGCTTTTGCCCTTCTACTCCTTCCAGCCGATGGATATCGTGAACACCTCTTCGTCTCAAATATTTCGCAAAGCGAGTCACATCCCTGATGTTGGCTGCCATGGTATGGGGCAAATAATCATGCTCTCTCATCCAGGTGACAAAGCAATCGAGGTAAGCGCCCAGCAACCCTGCACGCTGTTTTTCCTCAATAGAAAGCTTGCCGAACATTGTTTTGCGCATATAGCACCTCCTTTCTTAATGCGCTTCTACAGAACGCTGAAGGTACTATAATACACTCGCATGGGCTTAATTAATGTAAAGTAACTACGGGCAGGATGGATGGAAATCTCAAGACTAGAAAGGAGTGGCAGAGGACTGCTTTTACATGCTTTACATAAATAAGGACTTTACATAACGGATTTACTCGCGGTTGCCGATGACCAAACTGATACCGTGCTTTGGAGGGAAAGTCAAGCGAAAAGTGAAGAAAACGGGGATAATTTTGTATTTAATTACAAGAGGTTAGTTTGTATCCACCACACTTTGTACAATTGCCTGGGCAATAAGCTCTGGTTTTTCAGTCGCAATTTGCAAATGCTTCTCATTATCAATGAATAATGGTTCCAGCAAAAGCGCTGACGGACGGGTGTTTTTAAGACAAGACGCACCCCGACCAGCTTTAGCTATCTCCCAGACTTTGGCGGCGGAGGTGCCCAGGATGGTTTTGAAGTTGTCGGCCATGATTTTGGCGATTTCACGGGTGCGCTGACCAGCGTTGTGAGTATACTCCACCAAGGAATACCTTCCTCTGCCGGCATTCAGGTGGCAGGCAAGGTATAAATCTATGCCGTGGCGGTTAATCCATTCGTGGCGCTCGGCATATGTCCCGGAAGTAATCAAAAACACTTCATAGCCTTTTGCGGTTAGTTCCTGAAAGGCAAGGGTGGCGTATTTCAAGACCAGATCGGCTTCCTGGTAGCTGCCGTAAATAGCGCCCCTATCGGCTGGTTTATTCGGTTTGCCAAGATGTTGAACATCAATCGCAATACGTTTAAACATGATTCTAGTCCTCCAATTGTTATTCGCCCAGACTGTAAACTGTAAAGCGAAAGGTTGTACCATGCCATTCCTGGTCAAGTCCCCACTTGGCATAAATCTGGCCGCGCCAAACACCGGCTTGATCGAATTTGTCTCCTATAGAACACTGGGCTACGGTCGGGTTCCCAACTTTTGGTGTAGCTGTCCAATTATCACCCGTCCCATTATGTTAAGCTCAACATAATGGGACTTATGTTAAGTTTCCGTTAATGTTGAGAGATTTTTATCGTCCGCTTTACCCCCCTGTCAATGCTGGCTATCCTCCCTTAAGTAATCTTGATTGCTCAACATTAAATAATTGTCCTGAAGGTACTATACTGTACTCCTATACTTATTATCAGTGTTCAGAAAGGAGGCAGTTATGCACCAAAAAATTTATTCTAAACCGGAAGCTGAAGCCATGCACCGTGAAGGATTGCTTGGGGATCACTTCGATTGTTTGCTCACATGGCTGGATGGACAAGGCTATTCACTGGAAACCATGCGGTGTCGCATCCTGCGAGTAACTCACTTCGGGAGGTATCTGGAGCAAAAGGGTGTTCGCTCTATCCATGAGTTGGAAGGAGCACCAGGCCAGAAGCTCCTAAGCGACTATCAGCGTTATTGGAAAGCCAAAGGGCATTACCACAGGAATTCTGATTTGCGGTTTTACATCCGGGCACTCGAAGAAGCGGGGGTGCTTAAGGCCTCTCCGCCTACGGATTCCCCTATGTCCCATGAAATCCAAACATATGTAACCTTTCTCAGGGATCAGAAGGGTTTAAGTGAAAGCACCATCCTGAGCCACGTGCGCTGTATAGAAAAATTTCTGGAATTTCTCGACTGTCAAAAGTATGCTCATACTATTCCAGGTTTTGGGATTACGGAAGTGGATAATTTTATTAAACACGTCGGAACCCGGCTGCGGCGCACCTCCCAGAAATCAGTGGCTGGGATATTAAGAAGTTTCGTCCGGTTTCTGTATCAGTCGGGGGAAATTAGCCGCAACTTATCTTATCTAATTACCAGTCCTCGATGTTACCAATTAGAAGCCTTGCCCAGGCTGCTAAACTGGGATGAGGTTGAGCAGATTCTCCAGAGTGTGGATGTATCTGTCGGGTCCGGCGTCAGGGCTTACGCCATCCTTACTCTCCTGGCAACTTATGGGCTGCGGGCGGGAGAGGTAGCCCATCTTAGGCTGGAGGATATTGACTGGCGAAGGGAGAGCATACACATTGCCCGGCGCAAAAACGGCAGGGATCTCAGGTTGCCCCTCGTCCCCCAAGCGGCTGAGGCCGTTATCGGATACTTAAAGCGCAGGCGCCCATCTTCGAACTACCGGGAAGTATTTCTACTCACCCGCGCCCCCTGGACTCCGCTTGATCGTCAGCATATAGCTTATGTGGTAAGACGGCAGATTCATCTGACCGGTCTTGCCCCATCCCGGCACGGGGCGCACATAATCAGGCACAGTTTTGCCACCCACCTGCATTGCAAGGGGGCGTCACTCAAGGAAATCGGGGATATGCTGGGACATAAAAACCCTCAATCGACCCGTGTTTATACCAAAACCGCTATCGATAACTTACGGGAAGCGGCTCTGGAAGTACCGGAGGTGCCTGATGAATAATGAAATCAAAGGGAAGTTGATTTCCCATCTGCAGCCATGGATTGAGCGGTTCATCCTTAGTATCCCACATTTGGAGGCAAGGACATGCCGGACTTATCGCAAAACCATAGGTTTATTTGTCGCTTGCTTGGATAAAAGCTCCTCCAGCAAAGACATTCCGAACAGTTTCAAACTGGAAACAATTACCGAGTGGATTAAAGAAATGCTGTCCCGTTATGCTTTCCTTACTGTTATGGATCAGGTGTGGCTTATCACTCGTTTCCTTTCTTTCCTGGGAGACAAAAGAGTGCTTGGGGAGAATCTCCTGAGCCGACTGCAAAAAGAATATCCCAGGAAAGGATTGAAGGGTATAGTTATGGCTTTGGCAAGTTCATCCCCCCAGGAATCACTTCAGGCCCTCAAGTCACCTGACCGGTTCACCAGCCCTCTCGGGCGGCATATGCAGCAGTTTATTGCTCTCGCTCAAGCTCAAGGAAAAAAATACCGGGATGAGGAGGAAATACTTGTCCTGTTCGACCGTTTTCTGGCGACCTATGCTCAGCCCCCCCAACAACTCTCGGAACCGGTTATCAAACAATGGCTTGCCCTTTTTCCGGTCTCTTCTCCTAGAAGACGGTACATGGGCTTTGGGGCAGTCCGACAGTTTTGCCTCTACCTGCGGCGCTTCGATCCACAGGCTTATGTCCCCGATTCATCACTGGCCCCATCAGTTCCGCCGCCGCCACTGCCTTACATTTATTCTCATGCGGAAATTGAGGCATTGCTTAGGGCCGCCCGTCAACTGAAACCATCGGCTGGATCCCCCTATCGCCCGCAAACTTTCTACACCCTGTTCTTGCTGCTCTATACCACGGGAATGCGCCTCGGCGAAGCCTTAAGGCTTCAATTCGGGGATATTGACCATGAGAATCAAGTACTTCACATCCGGGAAACAAAATTTTTCAAATCACGCCTGGTGCCGCTCTCCGCCAGCATGATGAAAGAACTGGAAGCTTACCTCCAGGTGCGCCGGCAATTTGGAGCGCCGGTCACACCCCAGTCTCCCCTTTTCCAAAACCCGCACAAAAAGAGTCATTATTCTAAATTGGCTGCTCAGATGGCGTTCTGGGAGATACTTAAAAGTATAGGTCTTAAGCCGAGCCGAAAACATAACGGCCCTTGTATTCACGGCCTTCGTCACACCATGGCCACCCACCGCCTGGAGGAGTGGTACCGCAAGGGGGAATGTGTTCAGTCCAAGCTGGAGTTCTTAAGCACTTATCTGGGACATGTCAAAATCGCCAGCACCCAGCGCTATCTGACCATGACCACTGAACTACTCCAGCAGGCATCTCAACGTTTCAACCAATATTTTACTCCTACAAAAGGAGAAACAGAAGATGAAAAGCAATAATAAACTAAGCTCGTACATTCACGGCTTTCTTCAGGAATACTTAATTCTGCAAAAGGGCTTCAGCCGGCATACCGTCTTAAGCTACCGGGATACAATCAAGCTGTTTCTTAACTTTAGCGCCACCAGTAAAAAGAGACCGGTCACTGACCTGACCATAGCCGATCTCGGAGCCGCCATGGTGGTGGATTTCCTTGATTATCTGGAAAAGGAGCGGGATAACAGCAGGCAGACCAGAAACATCCGCCTGGCCTGCCTGCATAGTTTCTTTGCTTATCTGATCAGGCATGACCCGCTGATATTTGATCATTGCCAACGCGTCCTGGTCATCCCTTTCAAGCGAACGGGGGAATCTACGGTCGTCGAATATCTGGAGCGGGATGAAATGCAGGCCATACTCGAAGCGGTGGACCGTTCCACCCAGGATGGCAGCCGGTACTACACGCTCCTGTATTTCCTGTACAACACCGGGGCCAGGGTCCAGGAAGTCATTGATCTGCCGGCAAAGGCATTCCAATTACAGCGTCCATTTCAGGTTCGCTTCCGGGGAAAGGGGGCTAAAGAGCGCCTCTGCCCTCTATGGTCCGACACTGTTAAACTGCTGCACTCTCTGCTGAAACAAAGAGGGCTTGATCCCCAGTCCAATACCCCGGTTTTCGTAAACCACAGAGGGCAACCCCTGACCCGTCACGGGATCCGCTATTTGCTGAACAAATATGTTCAGCTCGCCTCAAAAAATTGCCCGACCCTTCAGGGAAGACATATCCATCCCCACTCTATCCGTCATACTACCGCCATGCATCTGCTTCAGGCGGGGGTGGATATTAACACCATCCGGGCCTGGCTTGGACACACTAAGCTGGAAACAACCAACCGCTATGCCCAGATTAACCTGGAGATGAAACGAAAGGTTCTGGATAATTACTTGCCGGTTCCTAAAACAAATAAGCACCCTTGGAAGCAAAATCCCGACCTTCTCCAATGGCTGGATAGTCTCTGACAGGCTCAAATTAATGTTGAGTAATCGAAGTTACTTGAGACGGGATGGCCAGTATTTATAAGGGTTCAAGGTGGACGATAAAAATCTCTCAACATTAACGGAAACTTAACATAAGTCCCATCTGGCTTGGTCATTTCAAAGCGCAGGATGGAGACTCTGGACAAGTCCTTTTTAGTCTCCGCTTCCAAAATTGTGCCAATGTCGCCGACGTATACTTTGTTTTCAATAGACGGCATAATTTACCCTTCCTCACTAGTGTCCAATTATAAGTCAAATAATAACAACTGCTTACAGGGCACATCCTTTGGGGCTGTGTAATTGTGCTCAGTAAGTACTTGTA
>QIFF01000292.1 GCA_003230635.1 bacterium
AATAGCGTTGCCCAGGGATTTGGACATCTTGCGCCCCTCCACCGTCCACCAACCGTGGACTACGATTTTGCGCGGCAGGGGCAGGCCGGCGGCCAGTAAAAAGGCCGGCCAATAGACGGCATGAAAACGTAAAATATCCTTGGACATCAGGTGCACATCCGCCGGCCACAAGTGCCGGAAGCGCTCTTGGTCATCGGGATAGCCGGCTGCGGTAAGATAATTGACCAGGGCGTCAAACCAGACATAGATCGTGTGAGCCTGGACGGCCCCGCTGGCCCGTTCTATCTCCTCTGGCACCTGGATAGCCCAGTCTACCGTGCTGCGCTGGCGGGTGATGCTTAAATTTTTCAGCCCGCCCTTGATGAAACTGATGACCTCGTTGCGCCGGGTGCGGGGCAGGATAAAGTCGGGATTGGCCTCGATATGATCCAACAGCCTCTGCTGATATTCGCTCAAATGAAAGAAATAATTCTCCTCCTTCAGTCTGACAGTAGGCCGCCCGCACTCCGGGCATTTTTTGTCCTTACCAAGCTGGCTTTCCGTCCAGAAGGTCTCATCCGGCACACAGTACCAGTCCTCATAGACCCCCAAAGATATAGCGCTGTTCTCATAAAGTTTTGTGAACAGGGCCTGTGCAGCCTTTCTATGGCGATCTTCAGTGGTACGGATAAAATCGTCATTACTGATGTTGAGACGCTTCCAGAGAGCCTGGAAATGAGCGGACATGCGATTTGCCAACTTTTCCGGTATTTCCGGTTCCGGTTCGGCTAGAGCCGCTGCCTGAATCTTCTGCCCGTGTTCATCGGTTCCGGTGAGAAAAAAAACCTCATAGCCCTGCAAGCGCCGGTAGCGTGCCAGCACATCGGCGGCAATGGTGGTATAAGCATGCCCGATATGGGGCACATCGTTAACGTAATAAATTGGGGTGGTGAGGTAAAACTTATGCACGTAAAAATTTTCTCCTTGTTATATCAACCCCAGCCGCATTTTGATTACCAGCCAGAGGGCTTCCCAGACAATCTTGCGCGACATCTTGGAAAAGCCGCCCTGGCGCTCAAAAAAGGTGATGGGGATTTCCACGATTTTAAAGCCCTGTTTATAGGCCAGGTAATTGATTTCAATCTGAAAGCAGTAGCCGTCGGAATGGACTTTGTCCAGGGCGATTGTCTCCAATACCCGGCGGCGGAAGCATTTGTACCCGCTAGTGCTGTCCTCAAGGGGCAGAGGGGCTACAAATTGAACATACAGGTTGGCGAATTTGCTCAGCAGCAAGCGGCGGAAGGCCCAGTTATTGACCCGTACCCCCCGCAGGTAGCGGCTGCCCAACACGAGATCACAATTCTCTATTTCCCGCAACATCTCCGGCAAAGAACGCGGGTCATGGGACATATCGGCGTCCATCTGGCAGATATAATCCATCTTGTTTTCCAGGGCATAGGCAAATCCCTCCCGATAGGCCGAACCCAAGCCTAGTTTGGCCCTCCGGTGGATGACGTGAATTCGCTTATCCTGTTCTGCCAACTCGTCGGCCACCACCCCTGTGCCGTCCGGGGAATTATCGTCTATAATGGTCAGGTAAAAATCCGGCGATATTTCCCTGATCGCAGCCACCAGCTTAGGGAGAGCGGTTCGCTCGTCATAAGTGGGAATTATGATCATGGTTTTTGGCATTTTGTCAAAACCTAACCACAGAGAACACGGAGGAATGAAAAATGTCAAAGTTCAAATGCCAAAAGATTAACCACAGATGAACACCGATACACACAGATTAATACTCTTTATATCTGAGTTCATCTGAGTTCATCGGTGGTAAAACCCAAGTTTTTGTCATTTGGGTTTGAACTTTGGATTTTGACATTTGAAATTATTTCACTCTGTGTCCTCTGTGGTTTATCCTTCCCCATCAACTAAAAAGGTGCCGCTAAAGGGCAGCTTCACCCGTGATGACCAGTAAAGGCAACGGGTGGGAAGCTTAACCCCATATTCCGGCGAGTAGTAAGTATTGTTCAATTCCGCTTCCGCCGGGGTGCGAATCATTAATTTCGCCCCGTTTTTTCTTAGAGCCACCCCATTTCCTGCGCAAATTTCGGCCACCACTCCGGGGGCCAGGTGCAGGAACCACTCCAGTAAGTGTTCTCCCGCTCCTTCTAGGGTGTCGCTTATTTGCCAGCTTGTTTTCTTTTTATCAAAGACAATCCGGCGCTGATGAATTACCGGCTGCGGCAGGCGGGCGTAACCGTCATGTCGGCCGCAAAAAATATCCTCTTCCGGGCTGAGCTGCCACTTTAGCACCCGGGGATGGCTGTCGGCATGCAGGAAAAAGGGTTCACCCGCCTCAAAGCGGTTTTGCTCCTGCCCATCCACCCGCACGGTGTTGTGGTAGGCAGTGGAACGGAAGCGGTTTCTTTCCTCGGCGTCCGGGGTATAAAGATAGCTGCCGGGGTCAACTATAAAATCCTGCCCCTGATAGTTTAACACGAAAGAGAGCTTGTCGTTATGGGCATGGCAGCCCTTGTCATAAAAGCCGTTCGGCCCGCAGCTTATCAGCATATATCCTTCCGGGCTGCGCATAATATATACACCCGCCCGGGGAAATTCCCTGGATGTTGCGGGCGGCGGCGTTGCTGTTGTTTTCTGCTCATCAGCCAGGGCGCCGGGGCCGAAAATCCATAAAGCCTCGGGAGCAGCGGCCCCTGTCTTAAAAACCTGCCCGTCAAAAGCCAGGCCGGCGATTGCCGGCAAGTAGGTATGGTCATTGGGTGAACACTGGTCAAAGCAGTGCAGTCTCCCGCTGTCATTATCCCCCAACTGGGGCGCCCACCCGTTGGGTTTCAGATAGGCCTGGGTATAGGCAAACATTTGCTTCAGCCTCTGCCAAAAAGTCTCCGGCAAGCTGACGCCATTAAGGCGGCATAACCAGGCCGGGTAAAAAAAGCACTCCAGGGCCAGGCGGTGGTAGCCGGTGGAGGCCTCAAAATCCACCCCGTCTTCCAGCACCTGGGCAAGCATTTGCAGCGCCAACTCGCTTTTAGCAAAATCCAGCCATTCTTGTTTTTTTAAGAAAATTCCCAGATAGATCAGGCCCGCCAGGTTGGCCAGATAATGATTGCCCGTGGCTTCAAACCACTTTTCAAGGTTAGCATAGATGAACTGACCATGCCAGTGTAAAAGGGAAATCAGTTGGAAGGCAAAATCGTCCTCTAAAGCTGTGCTGCCGGAAAAGAAATATAGCCCCCAGATTAAATTGGCCGCCCGGATGCCGACCTCCATGGGGGAGCACCAATTGACGCCGAAGTAAGGGGGATTCTTTGCCAGCCAGTCCCTTAGCAAATCTACGAAGGCTTGGGCATATTTCTCATCTTCACTCAGCCAGTAAGCCTGCCCCAGTACCAACCCGAATTGCAGGCGGGACAACTCCCAGGGAACCTTGACATCCACCCCCCGCCCCGGCTGAATTTGGGCGATAACCCGCTCTACGGGGAAGTAGCGCTTTTGCTCGTCCCAGCGGTGGCCGCTAAAAAAATCCTGCTGCCAGTCAATCCCCTGGGATAAGTCAGCCCGGCGACCCAATAAGTGGAAGCGTCTCTCGCAGATTGCCTCGGCTTCTGCTATTACCGGTTGGGGAGAAAAATGCTGGTTGAAGGTTTTTTTGTAAGCCTGCTTCTCCGGGAGGCTCAAAAAAAAGGGGGGCAGGTGAAGAAGTCCTTGCTCCCCTAAAATCTCCCGCCCATGCCCGGCGCTAACCCGGGGAGGGAAAGAGGCAATTTGTTTTTGAAAAGCCCGCTGCCGCCGCCGGTGTTCAAACTTCCACTGTAACTCTTGCAAAATTACCCGCCCCGGCAACTGCTGAAGCTTCCCCGTATAATAAGCAAGTCTCCCCCACATCAGCAGCCTTTTCTTGTGTTAGGTGGTTGTAACAAAATTGATTATGACAAATCGCCCCATGCTTGTCAAGGCAAGAGGAATTGGGAGTTCCCTCTCAGGGAGAGGGGTGCTTTTGCTGGTCCTTGACAAACTGCTCCATCTTGCTGGCCCGTTGGTAAGCCCAGGTGGCTTTCTGCTCCAGCCCCCGCTTTCGGTAAGCATCGGCCAGGTTATAGTAAGCCTTGGTACTATCCGGGTGGTGTTTTATCTCCTCAAGGAATTCAGGAGTGGCCTGCTCGGGTTTGCCCTGCTCCAGGTAAATGAGGCCCAGGTTGTTGTGGGTACCCCTAATCCCGGGGTCTATTTTCAGGACATGCTTATACTGGACAATGGCCTCTTCTAGTCGTCCTTGGTCTGTGTAAGCATAACCCAAATTATAATAAGCTTTAGCATTGTCAGGATGATGCTTTATTTCTTTGAACAACTCAGCAATAGCTTGCTCGAGTTTACCTTGTTGCAGATAAATATCGCCCAAATTGTTATGGGCATCCTTAAATCCAGGGTCTATTGCCAGGATACGCTGGAATTGAGCAATTGCTTTTATCAATGCCTTTTGTCTTTGGTAGGCTATTCCCAAATTATAATGCGCCTCGGTATTATCTGGATAATGTTTTATCTCTTCGAGAAATTCAGTAACGGCTTGTTCCACTCTGCCTTGCCTAAGGTAAATGGCTCCCAGGGCATTGCGAACACCTTTGAGTCTAGGCTCTATTTCCAAAGCACGCTTATGTTGGACAATCGCTTCCGTTAATCGTCCTCTACCTGCATAGATGTGGCCTAGGGCAGAGTGTGGTTCGGGTTTGCGCGGCGATTTTTTGACCACATCTTCCCACAGGGCTAGATCATCCTGCCAGATTTTGTTTCTCTGGTAAGTAAGGAGGCTTAAAGGAATAATCAAAACCAGCAAAAGCCCCACTTTTATTCCAACTTTCGCCTGGGCTTGTGTCTTGAAACTTTCAACACCCTTTATCAGTAAAATACTAACAAAAAGAAAAAACCCCACTGAAGGCAAGTATAAACGGTGCTCAAAAACCAGCTTCAATGGTAGAAAAGAAGACTCCAGTGCTAGATTACCCCAAAACCAAATAAGAGAAAAAGAGATTAAGGGCCGTTTTCTGGCCAGATAAATGCTAACGATGATCAATCCGAGAACCGAAAATAAACAAATCAAGGTAGTAGGGGGATTGGACAGCGAGTAAGATAAAGGGAAATGGTGGTCCAGGTTGAGGCGAGAAGGCAGGGGAACAATTAGCAGGCTCAGGTAAAAGACAACTACCCGCAACTGGGTAAGCATACGCTGTCTAGGAGTAAAAGGTGTTCTTTTATACCCCTCCCTTAGAACATGTGCAACATCAAATCCGGTATAAATTCCAGCCACTAAAACTACCAGCAAAATCAGGCCAACCACTGTATAAAGCCATTTTTTCCTGGCCTGGCCCAACTGCAACCGCTGGAAGAAATAGTACTCGTAAATGGCGATAAAAAAGGGGAGTGTAACCGTATTTTGTTTGCTCCCTAAAGCCAACAGCATTGCCATGGCAGTACCAACAAAATAGGTTGTTCGCAGCTTACCTTCAGTCAGTCGCCCCTTAGCATAGCAGTAAAGCGCCAGCAAGAAAAAAAAGGCAGCCAGAGAAGTCATGCGCTGGACAATATAGCTTACCGCCTGGATTTGGATAGGGTGAACCACAAAGAGCAAACTACTTAGTAAGGCTATTTCATGAGCCAATTCCCCATAGCGTTCCTGTAAGCTTGGCAAGTTGAGGGTGAGCTGTATAAAGAGGTAAACCAGAATGGTATTGAGAAGATGAATAGAAAGATTAACTAAGTGATAACCAAATGTATTTAACCCGCCAAAGTAATAATTGAGGGCAAAAGAAATTAATGCTACCGGTCGTCCCTTTTCCCATGCGGTTTGTCCCAACTTAGCTAAGTTGGTGTAGGAGAAACTATTCAGATGAATTCCTTCGAGTTTTACAATGTTGTGTGCATCATCAAAGACAAAAGGGCCGTGCAGGGTGTTGGAGTAGCACAGGACGCCGAGCAGAAGAATTAGGATAAGCGGGTAAAAGCTAAACTTTGGGGGGGTGACTGAGATTTTGGTTTCTTTGGTTTTACCTTTTTGGGGAGCTTTTACTTTTTCTCTTTTTAATTTCGGTTTTTTCATTCCTTTGTCTTCTCTGCGTCCTCTGCGGTTAAAACAGACCGCTGCACAATCGCCAGGTTTTTTGCTAAAACCTTATCCTTGGGATTGAGGGCCAAGGCCTTCTTCCATTCCTCTATCGCTTTATCATTGAGTTTCAAAAGATAATAGATGTTCCCCAGGTTCTTGTGCGCCGGAAAGGAGTTGCGGTCAATGGCCAGGGTTTGCCGGAAGGCATCCTCGGCTTCCCGGTACATCTTGCTCTCTGCATAGGCTGAACCCAGGGCGTTATAAACACTGGGGTCTTTGGGCCTTATCCTTAAAAGCTTTTTATATTCGGCAATAGCTTGATTATACGAACCTTGCTTAACGTAAGCCTTGCCTAACTTGAGGAGGCTTTTAGCATTTCCAGGATTAACTTTCAGGTCTTGTTTGTAGGCCCAGGCGGCCTTTTCATCTAGTTTCTGGTTGGAATAAACCAGTCCCAGGTTGGAATAAGCCCCCGGGTGCCGGGGGGCAAGCTGTGTCACCCTCAGCAACTCCTTTTCCGCCTCTGCGTATGACCCCTTGGCATTATAGGCCACCCCCAGGCCGTTGTGCGCTTCCACAAACTTGGGGTCCAGCTTGATGGCCTTCGCATAGGACTCAATGGCTTTATCGTGCTGCCCGCTTTTAAAATAGGCGTTCCCCAGGTTGTTAAGTTTCTTGTGCAGCGCCGGGCCGCCCAGCTTTATCCCCTTGAGGTGCTCAGGAATGGCCTTGTCATACTGGCCCAGACGGAAGTAGGCTAGGGCCAGGTTGTCGTGCGCCCGACCGATATTGGGCGATTTTTTGACTACATCCGCCCAGAGGGTGAGGTTGTCCTGCCAGACGAGATTGCGCTGGTAAGTCCAGCAGCCGAGGAGGGCGACAAGCAAAGCCAACCCCCCGACACCGACCCCTCGTTTTGCCGAGGGGGATAATTTCAAGCCGTCAAGCTTCACCAGGCAAAGGCTGGACAGGATAAGGAAAAAGCCCGCCGAGGGCAGATATACCCGGTGTTCATAGATCAGTTCCAAAGGGATTACCGTGGATTCTATCACCAGGTTGCCCAAAAACCAGGCAATCCCAAAGGAAATGAGCGGGCGCTTTTTGGCCAGATAAATGCCCAGGTAAATCAAGCTCAACAGTCCGAGCAAGGCCAGAAATGTGCTGGGGGGATTGAATAATGAGCGGGAAACAGAAAAATCATGGTCCAGATTGAGCCGGGAGGGGTGGGGGAAGACAAGCAGGCTGAGATAATGCATGACCACCCGCAGCTCAGTAAGCAAGCGCTCGGCCACGGTAAATCTCCTGGCGCTCATGGTTTCCAATTGGGCGCTGATTTCCCCCAGATAGAAACTGCCTGCAATGAGGGGAAGAACCATCAACCCCAGCAGGTAGCCAAGCAGCTTTTTGACCTTGCCCAGCTCAAATCCCTGGAAGAAATAAATCTCATAGAGGATTATAAAAACAGGTAAAACAGCGGCGTTCTCCTTACTCCCGAAGGCCAGTACAGCCGATATTCCCGCCAAGGCATATAAGAATAACCTGGCTCCCCCCTTTTGCAGCCTTCCCTTAACATAACAGAGCATGGAGAGCATAAAAAAGAGCGCACATAAGGAGGTCATGCGCTGGACAATGTAGGTCACCGCCTGGGTCTGCACCGGATGGGCAAGGAAAAGAAGGCTGGAAGCAATAGCGATTGACTGGGACAGCCCCCCCCCGTATCTATTTTGCAGAGAGGGGAGATTCAGGGTGGTATGGAGGAAAAAATAAAGGGTTAAGGCGGTGAGGATATGAATGGCCAGGTTTACTAAATGGTAACCAAAAACTTTCAACCCGCCAAAGTAGTAATTCAGGGCAAAGCTGAGGTAGGCTACCGGCCGCCCCGTCCGGGACAGCTTCTTTAGCCTGCCCCAGGAAAGCTCTTTTACCTGCACCTCGCGGTTTTTTACAATCACCCGCAGATCGTCAAAGATAAAGGGGGCCTTAAATGAGGGGTAATAGCTAACTGCCCCAATAACTATGAGCAGGCTCAAAACCAGGAAGGGAAGACTCTTCTTCGTCAGTGCCATTTGTTCAGGACCTATTGTGTCTCCTCCAGGACGATTGATTCTTCTCCGAACTTGGCGATTTTTTCCCGGAACTGTTTATATTCCTGATAAGCGCTGACCGGAATTTCCTGGCCCTTGGTGAGGGAATCTTCTTGGTAAAGGATGGTATTATTGTCGGCCAACTCATATTTGGCATGGTAGGAAACCGCTGGCAAATCCAGCTTGATTTCCGGGGGCAGGTATTTGACCCGATACCGGGAGGGGATTTTGATCTGAAACTTGGTCTGACTCCAGGAGGTGCTGCCAAAGAAAATGGGATAAATACGCGTTTCCTTTCCCACCATAGCAGCACTGCCCCCCACCCCCGGCAGTTGGAAAAGGCGCAGCTTGCCGGCCTTTTTTAGATAATCAGGGCCCCGGTAGTCCAGGCTGATTTCTATCTTTTTATTTAAATCCTCCAGACCGGAAAAGGAATATTTGAGTAATTCCCCCCCTGGATAAGCCCCGTTGACTATACCTTGCAGCATCTCCTTGCGCTTGATGGGGCGCACATACTTTAAGTGGCGATAGCCCAGATTATACTTGCCCGAGGTCAGCATTTGGGAATGTCCCTGCACGCCTC
>QIFF01000132.1 GCA_003230635.1 bacterium
TAACTCCATGTATCAGGAATCTTATTATAAAAAAGCAGCTTGAGCTACATTTTTACTTGACAAAACAACATAGGTAGTCGGTGTGTGTCACGCCGAAATATCCTGGATTCCTGCCTTCGCAGGAATGACGAAACGTAAACACAAGGCAAACAATGAAAGAAATACCTATAAACAATTGGGAAGAATTTGAGAAGAAAATAACAACCCGCTCCTTTACTAGATACGATAGTCCTTCTTCTACCATGCTATTTAGAGGCCAAGCAGATTCTGAATGGGAATTAGAAACTACTCTTGAGCGATCAGGCAAAGAAAAAATGAGTTCGGTCGATTATTACAAACTGATATTAACCACCAAACCACAAGTTGAAACATTCACTAATGAAAACTTTGATTTAATAACAGTGGAAGACTATAAAAAATTAATAAATCAGAAGAATACGGATATTTCCCGCTTTAATGAATTGCTAACACCGGAGTATAGGATAATAAAAAGTTATATGACCTATCTGAGGCATCATGGATTTCCTTCTCCATTATTGGACTGGACTAAATCACCGTATATAGCCGCATTTTTCGCATATCGTACTGTTAAAAAAAAAGTAAAGGATGTCTCAATTTATGCATTACCCTTGTTTTCTGATAATCAGAATTATGCAGGAGTTAAGGGAGAACTTAGAAGAAAAATAGCCCCTTCAAGCGATGAACTCTTTATGATTAGATTACGACTCGATGTAAAAACACATAAAAGACATTTTTTGCAACAAAGCCAATATACAATTTGTTTGGAGTTAGAAAAAAACATATATTATTATTCTTGTCATGGGAAAATACTTCCTACAAATGAGCCATCAGACGACATGTTATGCAAGTTTAAACTGCCAGCTTCACAAAGAATAGAATTTTTAAAAAAATTAGACTCAATGAACATTAACGCTTTTTCTTTGTTCGGCACTGAAGAAAGTTTAATGGAAACAATCGCCTTACGTGAATTAGAGTTTAAGATTAATTGATTTTGATGTTTCGGTTGATGTTTCTGTTCCAGGTCGAAACAAGCCAGGATAACAAATTGAAAACAAAGATTATTGACAAATTATCCCCCTTTACCATTTCGGCGTGAAACACGCCGAAATATCCTGGAATAATGGAAAAAACCAGCTTTCAAGATTTGGTAGATATTGTCAGCACTTTGCGCGGGCCTAACGGCTGCCCCTGGGATAAAAAGCAAACCCACCAATCCCTGAAGCCCTTTCTGCTGGAAGAGGCTTATGAGGTGCTGGAGGTGCTGGACAATGCTGAACCGGCCAAGCTGCGGGAGGAGCTGGGGGATTTACTCTTTCAGGTGCTTTTGCATGCTCAATTAGCCAAAGAGGCAGATAATTTTTCCATTGAGGATGTAATTCAAACCGTAGCCGAGAAGATGACCCGCCGCCATCCCCATGTCTTTGGTGATGCGCAGTTGAACACCCCCCAGGAGGTGCTGGCCAACTGGGAGCAAATTAAACAGGCCGAGCGCGGGTGCAGCAAAACCTCGGCCCTGGACGGGGTGCCCCATCAACTGCCCTCCCTCATACGCGCCCACCGCCTGCAGGAGCGGGCTGCCCGCCTGGGCTTTGACCATCCCAGCCTGGAAGCCGCCTTTAACAAGGTGCAGGAGGAAATCAAGGAATTTGAAGATGCCTTCCGGGGCGGCAAAACCGAGGAGATGGAAGAGGAACTGGGGGATTTGTTCTTTACCCTGGTCAACCTGGCGCGCTTTATTGAGGTCAATCCAGAGGATGCCCTGCACAAGACAATCATGAAATTCATCAAGCGCTTCCGCTACATTGAAGAGGCTATTGCCCGGCAGGGACGCCTGCTGAATAGCGCCGGCCTGGAGGAAATGGATGCGCTCTGGGAGGAGGCCAAGGGTGTCTCTGGTCTATCTTAATGACAAATTGTATCCTGAAGAACAAGCCTTAATATCGGTCTTTGACCACGGCTTTTTATACGGGGACGGCGTCTTTGAAACCCTACGCGCCTATGGGGGCAGGATTTTCCAGATGGAGGCGCATTTGGAACGGCTTTATGCTTCGGCATCAGCTATTTACCTTAACATACCTTATAATAAATCTCAACTAAGTGAGGCTTTATATTTAACATTAAAGGAAAATCAGCTTGCTGAGGCCAGCTTGCGCCTCAGCATTTCCCGTGGGCCGGGCACACTCGGACTTGACCCGGACAAGTGCCCCCGGCCCACGCTGGTGATTATCGCCAACCCCGCACCCACTTATCCCCCCAGCCTCTACCGGCAGGGTGTCGCCGTAACCATAGCCGACACCCGCCGCACGCCGCCAAGCGCCCTGAACCCGGAAATTAAATCCGCCAACTTCTTAAATAATATCCTGGCTAAAATTGAGGCCAAAAAGGCAGGGGCGTTTGAAGCGATTATGTTAAATCAGGAGGGCTATCTATGCGAAGGTACGGTAAGCAATATCTTTTTTGTGCAAGAAGGCGTGCTGAAAACCCCGGCACGAGCCGTCGGGCTGCTGCCCGGCATTACCAGGAAGGTGGTGCTGGAAATCGCCCGGCGGGCAGGAATTTCCTCTGAGGAGGAACTTTTCCGCCAAGAAGACTTATTTTGCGCGGACGAAGTCTTTCTGACCAACAGCGGAATAGAACTGCTGCCTGTGGTGCAAATAGATGGCCGCCCTATCGGGAACGGCACCCCCGGTAAAATCACCCGGCAACTGTCTGAATTGTTTAAGGCGGAGGTAAGTTTAAGTCCCCACCTGGATTGGGCTGGCTAGTTTTTTTAAGGTCGCCAGGGCGGAGAGGGCGGCTAAGTAGCTGGTTTTGGGGTTTTGGGGGAAGGGAAGGTTTTCAGTGCGGCAGATCAGGCGGCCGAATTTGCCTACCGCTTCAATCTCATGGCTGTTGGTTTTAGCCCCAGGGTCGGCAATGATACGCACGTTGGTGCGCTGCGGCCCAATCCCGGCCAGGCTGAGGGCGGCGGCGACGTTGATGTTTTTGGGGAAGGCCTTCACTGCCTCCTGGGCTGAACCCTCAAAAATGGTGGTGGGGGTTTGAATGTTGTCCAGGTCAATACCGGCTTGACTCAGATAGGGGGCGCCGATCAGACCTTTAGGGGGCTTGCGGGTGGTAAGGGTTATTGAATAGATTTCATCTCCAGCCGCAGCCTTAACCGCATCCAACCCCGCCAGGGCGCCGGAGGGCAGGTAAATGCGGGAGCGGCTTTCCGCCAGCAGGGAGGTGGTGGCGGGAGGTAGATTGAGCATTCCGCCCACACTTACAATCAGCAGGTCTTTGCCCCGGGGGCAGGCTTGCTCCAACAGCCAGGGCACAAGCTCGGGGCAGGCTGACTCTACGATCAGCTCTGCCTCTTCAATCAATTGGCTGTTGGAGACTACTGCCGGGGGCTTGGGCAGGCTTTCCGCCAGGCTCAGGGCTTGTTGTTCATCAATATCCGCCAGGGCTGCCAGGCAAAATTTCGGAATTTCTTTTATTCCCCGCGCAATCAGTTGTCCGATATTACCGCAGCCAATAATTCCAATCCGCACCGTTAAGCGTGCCCCTCTTTACTGCCTGGGATGGGCTTACGCAGGGGCAGGTTAAGCTCTTTACGCAGGGCCGCATCCAGGGTATCAAACATCTTTTTGTTTTCTTCCAGGTGCTTTTTGGCATTTTCCCGCCCCTGGCCGATGCGCTCCCCCTGGCAGGAAAACCAGGAACCGCTCTTTTCAATCAGGCCGTGCTCGGTGGCTAAATCCAGCAAATCACCGCTACGGGAAATCCCCAGGCCGTACATAATATCAAACTGGGCTTCCTTAAAGGGGGGGGCAAGTTTGTTCTTAACCACCTTGACCCTGGTGCGGGCGCCGATGGAATTTACCCCATCCTTAATGGCTTCTTTTCTGCGGATGTCCAGGCGCAGGGAGGCGTAAAACTTTAAGGCCCGTCCGCCGGTGGTTACCTCCGGGTTGCCGAAAATCATTCCCCCGATTTTCTGTCGCAACTGGTTGATAAAAATAAGGCAGGTCTTGGATTTGGAGACTACCCCGGTCAGCTTGCGCAGGGCCTGGGACATCAGGCGGGCCTGCACACCCATGTGAGAATCACCCATCTCACCCTCAATCTCGGACTTGGGCACCAGGGCAGCTACTGAATCAATAATAACTACATCCACTGCGCCGCTGCGTATCAGCATCTCGGTAATCTCCAGGGCCTGCTCACCGGTATCCGGCTGAGAAATCAGTAACTCGTCGGTATCCACCCCCAGCTTCTTGGCATAAACCGCATCCAGGGCATGCTCGGCGTCAATAAATCCGACGATACCCCCGGTTTTCTGGGCCTCAGCCGCTACGTGCAGGGCCAGGGTGGTCTTCCCGGACGCTTCCGGCCCGAAGATTTCCACTACCCGGCCGCGGGGAAAACCCCCAATCCCCAGAGCCGCATCCAGGGACAGCGAGGCGGTGGGAATTACCTCTACCTGGATGTGCGCCCCGGAACCCAGCTTCATAATCGCCCCGGCGCCAAAGCTTCTCTCAATCTGGTCAAGGGCCAGTTGGAGAGCCTTTTCTTTGGCCGGATTACTCTGTATGCTCAATTTCCTTACCTCCTCTTGTGCTAGATTATTGTCCTATCTTATCCTTCACAAACCCGAATATCTTCTCGCTCATCTGGATTGCTTCTTCTGCATCCTGTTTTTCAGGCAAACCACCTTCCGGCAGGCTGCCAAGAACGGCATCAGGATAGCTGGTAGGTATATAGTATCTGTCAAGGGTTATTACCTCGTCGTCAAATTGGCTAAAGCCCAGGCTATCTATCATTTTACATAGCCCTAGAATATCCTGTAAGACATGAATTTTGGGTATCCTTTGATCCTCTCTGGTCAGGTACGCTTTTAGACTCTTTTCTACACACTGCTGAGCATGAAAGCAGACCTGGTTATAAATTTCTTCCCTATAAAGTACCTTAGCCGATTTTAAATCATCCTCGGCATATTTCAGCCACTTTAAGGCTTCAGGGGTTTTGTCAATTTTCATACAAAATCTTTCCCTTTTCAACCAACTCATCTAAGATGAAGTAATTTCTTCTCCTCTGAGCCTGCTCAAACTCCTGCGGGGTATATACCAGAAAATCAACCCCTACTTTTGCCCGGCACAAAAAGGCCACTTCCGTCAACCTGTCCAGAAACCGCGACTTGGTCTCTTTAATAATCGCCAGATCTATATCGCTCCATTCCCTTACCGTTCCGTTAGCCAGGGAACCAAAGAGAATAATCTTTTGAGGATGGTAATCTCTCTTCAAGGTAGCTACTATTTTTTTTAATTCCTGTAGCAGCAGTTTTTTTCGTTTTAGATTTTCTTTCATGGTTTCTCAAGGGGTTAAGTTCCCCCAAAAGGGAAAGAGGCTAAATGGTTATAGATTGCTCCCGTCCTGGTCAGGGTGCTTTGCATCAGTTCCAGTTGCTTGACGGCAATCGGCGCAAGGGTTGGGATTTTAACTTCTGCCATCAGCCTGGTTAGCTGCTGTGGTTGGGCTAGTTCCCGTACCCGCCCCAGGGTTAAATGAGGGGTAAAGGGGCGTTTTTCATGGGGGAAACCGCACTTAGCCAATTGTTTTTCCAGGCTGCGATACAGTTGAAGGAGTTGGGGAGAATCAGTTTCCAATCCCCACCAGATTACCCGCGGCCGGCGGTCATTGGGAAACAGGCCCAGTTCGGTCAACTGGAAGCTAAAGGGCTGAATATTGCCGACGCTGACTTGGAGTGCTTGTTTGATTTGCTCCAGTTGTCGGGGAGAGACATTTCCCAGGAATTTCAGGGTTAAATGAATTCCTTGCGGCTTTACCCAAGCAATTCGTCCCTTAATCCCGGCCAGTTGTTGGCTTACGCTGCCAACGGCCATCTTTACCCTTGGGGGGAGGTCAATGGCAACAAACACCCGCAGCCGCTCAGCACCTTCCATCATGATAAACTCTAAGCAGGTGGACTTTTTACGAAGCCGTCAGCCATACTTTTCTTTCTTCTCCTGTTCGGTCTTGCACTCTATGCAGAGGGTTACCACCGGGCGGGCTTCCAGGCGCTTATCAGCAATTTCGCAGCCGCATTCTTCACAAATCCCGAAGGATCCCTCTTTTATTTTCTCCAGGGTGCGTTCAATCTTAATCAGCAGCTTGCGCTCGCGTTCCTTCATGCGCAGCAAGAAGTTGCGTTCCCATTCCAGGGAAGACTTGTCGGTGAAATCGGCCATTTCCTCGGGGCCTTGGTTTTCCTGTAAGCCACTAATTGCTTTTTCCGCTTCTGCTAAAAGACGGCCTCTTTCGTCCAGCAATCTCTTCTCAATCGCTGCAATGTTGGTCTTATCCAATCTGGTTTCCTCCTCTAGTCCTATGATAGCTTCCGCTTACGTTCCTACCTTCGCAACAAGATTACTCACTTGGCACCGTTCAAAAAATTCTCTAAAAAACGGGTGGAAAAATTGCCTTTTAGAAATTTGGCGTTGTTAAATACCCGCTGGTGAAAGGGAATGGTTGTCTTAACTCCCTGAATCACGAACTCGCCCAGGGCGCGCCGCATTCTGCTGATGGCCTCCGGCCGGTCATGCCCCCAAACAATCAACTTGGCAATCATGGAATCATAATAAGGCAAAATCGTATTGTTAGTATAAGCCGCACTATCCACTCTCACCCCCGGCCCCCCGGGAACGTTATAGCCGGTAATTGTACCCGGCTGGGGAAGAAATTTAAGCGGGTCTTCTGCATTAATGCGGCATTCAATGCTATGCCCGTTAAGTTTGATTTCCTTTTGAGTGTACCGTAAGGGTTCTCCGGCTGCAATTCGTATCTGCTCTTTAATCAGGTCAATTCCGGTTACCATTTCGGTTACCGGGTGTTCCACCTGAATGCGGGTGTTCATTTCCATAAAATAAAAATCTTCCTTATTCAGGAGGAACTCAACCGTACCCGCACCAAAGTAATTGACCGTCCTGGCTGCCTTTAAGGCGGTTTTCCCCATCTGGAGGCGTAACTTGGGGGATACCGCAGTAGAGGGAGATTCTTCAATCAGCTTCTGGTAGCGGCGCTGGATGGAGCAGTCGCGCTCTCCCAGGTGCACCAAGTTTCCCTGCTTATCCCCCAGTATCTGGAACTCAATATGCTTGGGCTCTTCCAGGTATTTTTCAATATAGACCTCCGGCGAGCTGAAAGAGGCGGTAGCTTCAGCCTGAGCGGTCATAAAGGAGTTCAGGAAGCTGGCATCAGTATGCACCACCCGCATTCCTTTACCCCCACCCCCAGCCACGGCCTTGATAATCACCGGATAGCCAATTTTGTGAGCGATTTTTCGGCCCTTTTCCGGATCCTGCAAGCCCTCACTGCCGGGCAGGGTTGGCACGTTAGCTTTGCGCATGGTTTGGCGGGCCTGGGATTTATCCCCCATCAAGCGCATAATTTCGGCAGTAGGGCCGATGAACTTGATTTGGCAGCTTTCACAAATCTCGGCAAAGTGGGGGTTCTCGGAGAGGAAGCCATAGCCGGGATGAATAGCCTCCGCATCAGTAATCTCGGCGGCGCTAATAATGCTGGGGATATTCAAGTAGCTGTTTTTACTCTCCGCCGGCCCGATACAGATGGCTTCATCGGCAAAACGCACATGCAACGAATCATTGTCTGCCTCGGAGTGGACCGCAACTGTTCGGATGCGCAATTCACGGCAGGCACGAATAATCCGCAGGGCGATTTCACCCCGGTTGGCAATTAAAATCTTGCGAAACACTGTTAGTTGTCCTGTTGTTAGTAAGGCTTAATGAGAAAAAGTCTTTCCCCATATTCTACCGGTTGGGCATTATCCACGGCAATAGAAACAATCTTGCCGTCATGGGGGGACTCTATTTCATTCATCAGCTTCATAGCCTCAACCAGACACAGAATGTCCCCCTTTTTGACTTCATCGCCTTCCTGCACATAAGGGGGGTCACCCGGGTTGGTAGCGACATAAAACGTCCCCACCATGGGAGAAACTATTTCCTCCAAATCTTCATCAAGCTGGGGGGCTTCCTCAGGCGGTGCTGTTGGAACGAGGACTTGAGCCGGGGGAGCTTGAGTCGCCACGACTTGGATGGGGTTGCTGGAAGAACTAGCCGCCTTTTTAATGCGCACCTTCCGCAAGCCACCCTGGTCATTATGTTCCACTTCAAGTTCCTCAATGGCATTTTTTTCCATCATACCGCTTACCATACCAATTAATTTTTTTAATGCTTTTTCTTGTTCTTTGTTGGAACCCATGATCAGTCTCCCAGAAAGTTGTCATTGCGAGGAGTGAAGCGACGAAGCACCGGACAGTGTCCGGTCACAAAAAGAGATTGCTTCGCTTCGCTCGCAATGACAGACTATGGCAATGCTATTTCAAGAATGCTTACGGGCACCTTGAAAAATGGCCTTTTCGCCCAATATCTGCGTTATGCTCAAAATTTAATCCTCGGAATATCAAACATATGCCTGTGGTTAAATAACGAAAATTCTAATTTTTCAAAGCACCCTTACTGCTTACACCCTTTCTATGTACCCCCCGGTTCGGGTGTCAAGACGGATTTTGTCGCCGATATTAATAAACAACGGCACCTGCACCACCCCTCCGGTACTCAAGGTAGCCGGCTTGGAACCGCCGGAAGCGGTATCCCCCTTCATCCCGGGGTCGGTATCCGTCACTTCCAACTCCACAAAAATCGGCAATTCCACTCCAATCGACTTCCCGCGGTGAAAAACAATCTGCACATTAGTATTTTCCTGCAGGAAATTGCGGCCGCCTTCCAACTGCTCGGCGGTCAGGAAGATTTGCTCATACGTTTGATTATCCATAAAACAAAACTTATCCCCTTCGGGATAAAGATATTGCATACTTTTTTCTTCCACCTGCGCCGCCTCCAGCTTTTCCCCGGCCCGAAAGGTCTTGTCCAGCACACGCCCGGTGCGCAGGTTCTTCAACTTGGTGCGCACAAATGCCCCGCCTTTGCCGGGCTTGACATGCTGAAATTCCACAATGCTATAGGGCACACCCTCCAACTCAATCTTTGCCCCATTTTTAAAGTTATTGGTGGAAATGGTTGACATTGGTTTTTAAATTCCTTCCTTATTATCCAAGATGGGCCACGGGGACAAGTTCACTTCTATCAGGGATACTCTTTCCCATAGCCACTTCTTCTACTTTATGCAGGAGTCCAGCCGTATAGTATCTATTGCCGCATCTATCGCAAATACCAATAGGTACGTTTTCCAGGATAACAAAACCTGTTTTGTGCTTGAAGGCTTCTCGGGCAACTAAACGCTCCTTGACCGTCCCTTCACAATATTCGCACTTATAGCCATACATATTTTTATCCCCTAAGAGGCTTTAACTTCATATACCGTAATGATAAGAAATCTTCTGGTTTCAGTAAACCTTCCCACTACTCCCATCATCTGTTGATTGATACCCTTCCCCAATATAGTATATTTTGTTCCCCGTAGCTCCCCTTTTTCTGTCCTGGTCAGTTTTCCACTGAGAATAGCATGTTCAATATCAAAGAGATTAAGTTCATCTTCTACCATTTCCTCTTGTGCATGGCGAGTCATGTCATACTGGCCAAACCGTATCTTTTCCCGAATGCATTCAATAATCCTCTTGGGCAAAAATTTCTCCAAAGCTATAATCTGTCATAAACTACATCCTGTTTCGAACACCCTTTCAAGAAATCTTTTGCCACAACCTCATTCCATATCTTATCTTCCACATCATCCACAAAAACAATTATAATCTGTCTGTTAATCCTGTCAAAAAATTTTCCACCCCTGCACTCAGCACCTGGCAGCCGTCGGCGGTCACCAGCAGCATATCCTCAATCCGCACGCCGCCCACTCCTGGCAGATAGACGCCCGGCTCCACGGTAAAAACCATTCCCTCTTTTAAAACAGTTTTATCACCCTTACTAATGCTCGGGGCTTCGTGCACCTCCAGCCCCAGCCCGTGACCGGTACTGTGGCTAAAGTATTTACCATATCCTGCTTGCTCAATAACCGAACGGGTAATCTGGTCAATCCGGGCGGCTTTAACCCCCGGCTTGACGGCCTCGATTCCCCTGGCCTGAGCCTTGGCTACTGCTTGGTAAATCTTTTTCTGTTCGGCGCCGGCCTTGCCCAAGATCAGGGTACGGCTAATGTCAGCACTATAGCCCGCCACGCTGGCCCCAAAGTCAATTACTACCAGTTCTCGCTCAGCCAGTTGCTTATCAGAGGCAATCCCATGCGGCATAGCAGAACGGCAGCCGGAAGCGACAATTATTTCAAAGGGAATATTATCTGAACCCTTTGCTTTTAGGGCACATTCCAGTTTGCCGGCCAGTTCTTTTTCGCTGACACCCGGCTGTATATCACCCCGTATAGAAGCAAAGGCTGCACCCGCTATTTGGGCCGCCTGCTTAATATATTCAAGCTCTGCAGCGTCTTTTACCAGGCGTAACTTTTCTACTAAATCCTGGCTGACAATTACCTGGGCAGTGCCCGCAAGTAACTTTTGCAGCTTGTTATAGGCAGCTACCGTCAGGTGTTGGGCTTCAATTCCCAAGCGACTGATCTTGAGTCGCCCAAGCAGTCGCTTTAAAATCGGCAGGGGCTTGTTGCTAATCCTGACTCTTGTCCCTGGCTCCGAACAGGGATCAACCCCATTGACTTCCGCTTTAGCCTGCAAGCTATAACGGCCGTCAGTAAAGAGAACAGCCCCTTGCCGGCTGACCAGCAGCATCCCGGCCGAACCGCTGAAGCCGCTGAGGTAGCGAATATTTTTCCCGCCGGTAACCAGCAGAGCCCCCAGCTTTTGCTTTGCCAGTTTATTTTGCAAGGCCACCAGCCGGTTCCTGGCACTCACTTTAACCACTAACCTGCTTGGCAAGAACGACTGCCGCTCGCAAGCCCAACAAGTAACTCTCAACCCCCAGGCCGCTGATTTGACCGGCAACAACCGGGGCAATCAGGGAATGCCGTCGGAAGTCCTCACGCTGGTAAATGTTGGAAAGATGCACCTCAACCGTGGGAACCCCTACGGCGGCAATAGCATCTCTTAGGGCAACACTGCTGTGCGTATAAGCCGCCGGATTAATCACAATGGCGGCAATATCTTGCTCAAAAACCTGCTGAATGGCTTCCACCAATTCCCCCTCGTGGTTGGACTGCTTGATTACCAGTTCAGCGCCCAACTCCCGGGCCAGCTCTTCCAGTTGGGTGTTGATCTGGGCCAAACTGGCCGTGCCGTAAATATCGGGTTCCCGCTTGCCCAACAGGTTCAAATTGGGGCCGTGCAAGAGCAAAATTTTCATGTTTTCTGCTCGGGAGGGGGATAAGTCTTTATGACGGCCTCCCGCCACTGTTCCAGGATTTGTAAGAGTTTTTTCTTGCGGGGCAGTTCCGTCTCCAAAATATAGTCAATTTGTCCGGCCAGCTTGGTTACCTCGGGGTAGAAAGCGCCTATCAGCCGGTAGCGCTGCAGCGCTTTGGCTAACTCCCCCTGCCGGGTATAAACCTGAGCCAGGAGCTTAGCGGCCAGGAGGTTGAAGGGCACAATTTCAACCACCTTCTCCAGTTCAGTCTTAGCCTCGTCCAGCTTGTCTTGTTCCAGGTAAACCCTGGCCAGAACCACCCGTGCCCCCCAGTAGTAGGGATGGATATTCAATCCATGCCGGCACAACTGGATGGCGCGCTCTATTTGGCCGGCCTTGCGATAAGCCTCCGCCAGAGGGAAAAATACAATTGAATTATTATCTTTTTCCCAGCGTTCCTGATAAGCTGCCGGTATTTTAGCCTCAGCGGGCTTACTGCTCATTTTACCACCCTGCCTGCTGGTTTTGAACACCCAATCATAGCACCGCCCTAAAGGGGTGTCAAGCCAAATTGGCCTGGCGAATTGCCTCAAATAAAATGTTATCCAAATATCCCTCTTAAAGGAGGGTGCCGTTATGAATCCGCGATCAAAAAAAGAATATCTAGAGGCGACGAATTCTGCTCTTTTTGTGAAGAAAAGTGGGGGGAGTTATCTTTTTTTAATGTCTCGCTTGACATTCTCATAAAAAATATGTAGTATAGACAGACATTATGCTAAACATGCAAAAGGTATCATTTATGAACAAGACTTTCATTAAAACATTCTCAATCTTTTTTGCAGCGATGCTTTTCTGCCCCGTGGCTGAGGCGGTACCACTTTCAGTCTTTGACTCTAGCAATGGGTGGACAGAATTTGCAAGTGAGGATTGGGTTGGTGGATATGTCGACGTCCCTGTGGGAGGCCAGTGGTTTGATACGGAGTATCTGTTTTATAACCTAGAGGGAAGCAACCTTTCAATTGGATTACAAACCGGCTTCGACGTGTTGGATGGAACCCAATATAATTTTGATAACAATGGCAACAGGAGGAACTATTTTGCAGGCGATATAGGATTATCATTTGACGGAGACCCTTCGTTCTACGAATATGCCTTGGATTTCGGACTCCCTTCCGCAGATTATGCTGGTAATCCAATTGGTAGTAGTATTGAAGTGCGAGAAATTCACGGTGATGGGGTTATGGTTACGGTAGGTGTTGATGCGCCGGGTTTATACCAGGCTACAACATGGAATAGTGTTATGCTTTACCCACAAGTTGGCCCCTTTGCCATGGATTCAGGAACTCTCATAGGAGGTTTGACTGGAAACGAGAGGGGGTATGAATTCTATGGCAGTGGCCAGTATGATTATACTTGCTACAGAATAGTTACCTTTGATCTCTTTGACATCCCGGGGATAATGCCAGGTGAAGAATTTACAGTTGATGCTCATTGGACTATGTCATGCGGCAATGACGCCATTAATGGTTCCTTTACCGAAACAGCGCCTGTTCCGGAGCCTGCTACCTTCCTGCTTCTCGGCTCCGGCCTTTTGGGGCTTGCGCTGCAGCGCAAGAAAAGAGCTTAAGGCCACCCTCAAATTAAGCGAATCCATTGATTTGACTTTTGATTAATCCTTAAAACTCTCCCCAAGAATTTCACGCGGAAACAAGCTCAACAAAACAGCAGCCAGAAAATAAATCCCCAGGCAGGCCAGAATGGTGTTGCTATGTCCCCAGCGCAGCCAGAGCAAGGTAATGCCCACCGCTCCCATGGTGGAGGTGGTGCTGTTAATCGCCCACATCCAGGCCACCACCCCTCCCCGGCCATATTCTTCTAAGCAGCGAATACCCCAGACAAAGGGCATTCCCAGTAAAAATCCCAGCGGAGCAAACATCAAAAAGACCAGCCCCATTTTGCTTAAATTACTCCAGGCGGACACTGTCGTAAGCAGCTTGGGGAAGCAATAGGAATAAGCAGCCAAAATCAGCGCCACCAACACTAGCAACAACCACATCGCCTTCTTTATATTCTTTACTTGCAGCTTACCGGCAGTCAGCGCCCCCAGGCCCATAAAGAGAGTAAAACTCAAGACGGTCACCAAAAAGCCCCAGGAGGGAATCCCCAATAAAAAATTGGCCTTTTGCATCAGGGTCAGCTCCAGGCCGATAAAGCCCAGGCCCAAACAGGCGAAATAGAGCAAGCCCACAAAATTACCAACCAACCCTTTGCTCAAAGAGTGGCGGGGAGAAAGCAGGAGGGGCAGGATTATCA
>QIFF01000286.1 GCA_003230635.1 bacterium
CAACCGCCCGCTCCTGCACCCGCTGGATGAACTGCTTGACCACCCGAAAGTTGACGTCAGCTTCCAGAAGCGCCAGTTTGACCTCTCGCAGGCCGTCTTTTATATTCTCCTCACTTAAGCGGCCCTGACCGCGTAATTTCTTAAAAACAGCCTGCAGACGATCACTCAACTGGTCAAACAAAAAACACCCTCCCCGGCACACCTATATGTAGAAACCCCCTATTATAAGTAAAGGAAGGTGTCATGTCAAGCAAATTATATGCAACTTGGTGATTTTAAATGGTGTCCGATACCAATGAGTTCTAGGCCTTGTTCCGCAAATCTTGACTTTGGAAGCCTTCTCTGATACAGTGCCAGTGATAGTTTGGTCTTTCGGCTTGTCCTCAAGCCGAAAGTGCTAAGGGTTATGGAACCCGTGGAGGATTTCGGCTTCAGAGAAGCCGAAACATCAAAATTATGCCAGTCGTAACCGCCAGTTTCCAAATCAGCACCCGGGGAAACATTGATATCTTAGACCTCACCCCCCAGGTAGCCCAGCAGGTGCAAAGCAGCTCCTTGAGGGATGGGCTGGTAAATATTTCCGTGCCCGGCTCCACCGCCGCCTTGACCACGATTGAATATGAGAGCGGGGTAGTGGAGGATCTGCGCCAGGCAATTTCTCGTCTTGCGCCAAAAAACATTCCTTATAAACATGACGCCCGCTGGGGAGACGGCAATGGTCACGCCCATGTGCGGGCCGCCCTGATTGGCGCTTCTGTCACTATCCCCTTTCAGGACAAACGCCTGTTGCTGGGCACCTGGCAGCAGATTGTGCTGATAGATTTTGATAATAGACCGCGCCAGCGCCAGATACATTTGCAACTGTTAGGGGAGTGATTGCAGAGATATGTTGTAAACAATTAATTGTTTTGTTAATATTTAACTTGAAAAGTAGTTTTTTGATTTCCGTGCCAATAAAATGGAAAACATCTCAAAAGATTTCGTCTCAATTTTGCAATATTTATTGCCGGGTTTTTTAGCTGCATGGGTATTTTATGGCTTTACTTCATTTCCAAAGCCTTCGCAGTTTGAACGTGTAGTACAAGCACTAATTTTTACTCTCATTATACAGTTATTTGTTTTTATAGAGAAAAGCACAGCATTAAAGCTTAATAGCATAGTTTCGTTTGGGAATTGGTCAAACCGTTCTGAGCTTTTATGTTCAATTATTACAGCGTTTATTCTTGGAACAATATTCGCACACTTTTCCAACAATGATAAGTTTCATAAATTGGTACGGAATATTGGAGTGACGAGAGAAACATCCTATCCTTCTGAATGGTTCGGAGCATTTATAAAGTCAAAAAACGTTACTTATGTTGTTTTGCATTTTGAAGACGAAAGACGTCTATATGGTTGGCCCATTGAATGGCCATCTGAGCCAGATAAAGGGCATTTTGTTTTAGAGGATGCCTCTTGGCTAGATGAAGATAAAGAAATACCCTTAAAGGGTGTCAACTCAATAATGGTAAACGTCAAAGATGTAAAGTGGGTTGAATTTATGGACAAAACATGGGAGGGAAAAAATGGGTAAAAAAGATTCAAACCCGCCTCCACCGAGGCCATCAACTTATGGAGTGACTGGGGGAAGAAATGTTAATCCACCACCACCATCTAATCTAAAACCACCACCACCACCGCCGCCGCCTAAGAAAGAATAGACGATATGGGTTGATGTTTCGGTGTGTCTCACGCCGAAACTCTAAAGGGGAACAATTGTAAAACAATATACTTTGGGAGGGTAACGAGCCCCTTTTTGCTTTCGGCCTGGGGACAGGCCGAAAGATCAATCAGAAATTCCCCAGGAGGTATATGCCAATGAAAACCTTGTCGCTCTCGGAAGCTAAGATGAAGTTGAGCAGACTTATTGATATGCTAAACACTACTGATGAAGAAGTCGTAATCACCAAGAACGGCCGCCCCGCAGCGGTGCTGGTAAGCCCGGATGAATTTGATAGCTGGCGGGAAACTATTGCTGTTCGTTCTGATTCAGCGCTGATGAGCGAAATCAAAGCAGGGCTGGCGGCGCTAAAAAATAAGAAAGCAAAGCTGTACACACTGGAAGAGTTGTTCAAGTAGCCTACTACATTTACAATTAGGGAGTGAGCCTTCCTGGATATTGATTACCTCAAGCAACAGACCCAAGCCATTCTTCTTCAGTTGGGTTTCGTTCCTCAACCCAACCTACCAGACCTGCAAGTCCGACCCCTGGCCGGTGATGCTTCCAGCCGCCGCTATTACCGTCTTATAGCGCAAAACATAAAGAAAACCCTTATCTTGATGGAGTTGGGGCCAAACGCTCAAGAGCAGGGGCAGTTGTTTTGTGAACAGCAGGGGTTGTTTGCCCGGGCAGGCTTGCCCGTGCCCCAAATTTATCATTATGAAAAAGAGCGGGGGTTGGTCTTTCTGGAAGACTGCGGCGATGTTATGCTGCAAGAGCTGGTTGAGCGGCAGGGAGTCACCGCCTGTTATAATTATTACCGCCGGGCAATTGACTGGCTGCTGCAACTCCAGGCGGCTACCTTTAGTATAAAGGGAAATTACCCGGCCTTTGGCTGGGTATTTGATGTCCCCAAGTTTACTTACGAATTAGAGTTCTTTCTAACCCATATGTTGGAAGGTTTACGAGAACAAACAATCCCTTCCAGCCAGCGCCGGCAATTCAGCCAGTGTTTTCATCAATTGTCAGAACTTCTAGCCCAAGAGCCGCGCTACCTCACCCACCGCGATTATCACAGCCGCAACTTGATGGTGGTAGGAGAGGATCTCAAAATCCTGGATTTTCAGGATGCCCGCCTGGGGTTGTGCCAGTACGATTTGGCTTCCCTGCTGCGCGATTCGTATGTGAGTTTGCCTGAAAGTATGATTGCCGAGCTGTTAACCTATTATCTGGCCCGGCGTAAGCGCTGGAAACTGCCGGCCCTGGGAAAAAAGCATTTCCAGCGCATTTTTGTTTTAACCTGCATCCAGCGCAACTTGAAGGCCCTGGGCACCTTTGCCTATCAAGCTGCCGAGTGCCAAAATCCAAGCTACCTCCCCTACATCCCTCCCACCCTGAAGCACCTACGCCTGAACCTCAGCCGCTGTCCCGAGTCGGCGGATTTAAGGCGCTTGCTGGGGCGGTACCTGCCGGAGTTGAAGGCATGAAAGCCATGATCCTGGCTGCCGGTCTGGGCAGCCGCTTTTTACCCCTGACTAATGAGTTGCCCAAGCCGCTTTTGCCCCTCCTCAATATCCCCATGATTTACCACACCCTTAACTGGCTGAAGGCCAATGGAATCAGCCAGGTGGTAATCAATCTCCATCACTTGGGGGAGTTGATTTATCAGGCGGTGGGGGATGGAAAACGCTGGGGCCTGGAGATTGACTATTCCTGGGAAGAGGAGTTATTGGGCACCGGCGGTGGATTGAAGAAGGCGGCTGATTTTTTTGCAGGTGAGAGCTTTCTTTTGGTCAACAGTGATGTTTTTTTGAGCGCCGATTTAGCGCCGGCCCTGGCCTTTCACCGGCGGAAGAAGGCAGTGGCTACCATGCTGCTTGCCCGGGCTGATACCCGGCACTATGGGGCGATTGGGCTGGATCAAGAGGGACGGATTTGCCAGGTACCCTGGGGAGGTAAGGGAAACCAGGCTTCCCGGGAAGGGGTCTTCAGCGGGGTGCATATCCTGGAGCCGCAGGTCTTGCACTACCTGCCGCTCGGGGTTAGCTGTATTAACCGGGACGGCTATCAGGCCATGCTGGAGGATAGTCAAAGGGTTTATGGCTATTTTTGGCCAAAGGATAGCTGGTATGATCTGGGAGAGCCGGGGACTTACCTGGCTGCACATCGGCAGATGCTGGACAGTAAGTTGCCCCCGGACTTTTTTCAGCTTCAGGAGGGTATTTGGCAGGCGCAGCCCGGGGAGCTTCCCCCGGGGGTGGAGCTTGTTCCCCCGCTGCTGATTGGCAGTGATTGCCGGTTGTCTGCCGGCAGCCGCATTGGGCCTTATGCAGTCCTGGGGGACAGGGTGCAGGTGCAGAAGGGGGCAACAATAGAACACAGCGTCTTGCTGGCGGATAGCCGGGTAGCGGCCAACCAGAATTTAAAGGGGGCGATTTGGGGAAAGCGGGAGGCGGTATCCCAAATCCACCGCCTGGCCTGAGAACAAAGGCTGTTCAGAGGCTTGTTATACTCATGCGAACCTGTTAATATTCCGAATACGGGTGGGGGAAAATGCTGAAAAACATCTAGGGGGTGCGGGAAGCCGCAGGAGGATGGAAAGTGGCAAGCAAGGGAAAGATTTCCAACATTAAGCGTTTGAGGCAAATAATCAATGCCTTTGTAAGACATGGCCTGGGGCATATGGTGAAGCTTGCCGGCTTGGATACCTACATCTCGGTGGGAAAGCGTTTGTTGTTGAGAAAAGGCGGCAAGGAGGAGGAGGTTAGCTATACCAATCCGCAGCGGATGGTGCTGGTTTTTGAGGAGCTTGGCCCCACTTTTATAAAACTTGGCCAGATTTTGAGCACCCGCAAGGATCAGCTCCCCAGGGAGTATATTGTTGAGTTTGAAAAGCTGCAAGACAGCACCGCCCCGGTGCCGTTTGAAAAAATGAATCTGGTTTTTGAGGCGGAATTCGGGAAAAGCGCGCTGGAGGTTTTTGATTATATAGATAAAAATCCCATGGCCTCAGCCTCTATTGGCCAGGTGCATGCAGCCCGGCTTAAGACGGGTGAGGAGGTTGTGGTTAAAATCAGAAACCCGGGCATTGAGCATGTCATAGACGCAGATCTAAAAATCCTGCATTTCCTGGCTAATCAGATAGAAAAGGTAGTTCCCAAGGATGCGATGTTCAGCCCGCTGGGGATTGTGAAAGAGTTTGAGGCGGTAATCAAGAACGAGCTTGACTTCGCCATGGAGGGCAAGAATATAGAGCGTTTCCAACACAACTTTAAGAACCACCCTGAAGTGCACTTCCCCTCTGTGTACTGGGAGTGCTCCTCACTGCGGGTGTTGGTGATGGAAAGGATAGAGGGAATACCGATAGGCGATATAGAACGTTTGAGAGAAAAAGGACATGACTTAAGGAAAATTGCCGACAACCTCTTCCAGCTTACCTTGAAGCAACTGTTTATTGATGCTTTCTTCCATGCCGATCCTCATCCCGGAAATTTTATAATCATGGAAAACGGAGTAATCGGAATCATCGACTGCGGCATGGTGGGGTTTATGGAAGAGTCTTTTGTAAACGCCTTCATTGACTGCTTTGTGGGTATATTTTTGAAGGATTATGACCTGGTGGTAAGGGGATACATGGCGGTGGGAACCATTACCGAGGACATTGACATCCCGGCCTTTAAAAACGACATACGCAACTTCACCGAGCACTACATGAACATTTCCCTTAATACGGTCAGCATCAGCACCATTCTTGATGACATCATAAAGGTTGCCGTGCGCAACAGGATGAAAATCCCCTCTACCATGCTTTTTATCAGCAAAGCCCTGGTGACGGCCGAGGGGACTATAAAAAAGCTGGACCCGGGCTTTGACTATATGGGCCACAGCATCAACTTTGCCAAGACCCTGATTGTAAAGAAGAAGTTTGACCCGAATAAACTCCTCGCCGACGGTTTTGATTTTATTTCGGGAATGTCCACTCTGGCTCAGAACCTTCCCAAGCAGACCTCAAAAATCCTCTCAATGATAGAGGAGCGAAAAATCAGCGTCAACGTAAGTTTATCGGGATCAAAGCAGTTCTACAGGCGGCTCGACAGCGACGCCAGCCGGATTTCCCTGGCGCTTATATCGGCTGGGCTGGGCGTGGCTTCTTCGCTTGTCATTCAGTCGGGCATCAGGCCCCTCTTCTTTGGCATCTCAATGCTGGGTCTTTTTGGATATGTGATGGCCGTTGTGCTGGGGATATGGGTAGTTTACTTAGTCGTTAAAAAGGGTGAATAGCCCTAGCCCCCTATTTTAAACATGGGGTTTGATAAAAGGAGGGGGGAAACGGACAGCGGCATTTGGGCTGGCTTCCGGGATACCGCCAGTTGGAGGAGAGAGAGCAACTCCTCATTACCGGCCCCCCGCCGCAGAAGGGGTTTCACCTCCAGGCATTCGGGGGAAAAGAGGCAGGGATAAAGCTGCCCCGCTGCGGTCAGGCGCAGGCGGTTGCAGGTCTTGCACAAACATTCCTCAGCCTTTCCAATGAAACCCAGGCTGCCTTTAGCTCCGGCGAAACTGTACAGGCGGGCGGCGGTGCTGGGGGGGCTAGAAAACGCCTGAAGTTGGTACTGGTGGTTAATCCTCTGCCAGACCTCGCTTATGGGCAGGTAAGCCTGGGGATAAAGCGGGCTGCCGGGGCGCAGCTCAATAAAGCGCACCTGCCAGGGATGCCTTTCCGCTAAAGATACAAAATCCAGCAGTTCGTCTTCATTTATTCCAGCCAAGACCACCACATTCAATTTCAAGGGTTCAAGCCCGGCCGCCTGAGCCGCCTCCAGCCCCTGCCAGACCTTGTTCAGTTCTCCCCCCAGGGTGATTCGCCGATAACGCCCGGGTTTTAGTGAGTCCAGGCTGACATTTACCCGCTGTAAGCCAGCCCGTTTCAAGGGTAGCGCCAGGTCAGGCAAAAACAAACCATTGGTGGTAAGGCTCAAGTCCTCCAGGCCCTCAATTGCCGCCAGCTCTACTACAAATTCAGCCAGGTTACGCCGCAGCAAGGGCTCCCCCCCGCTGATACGCACCTTCCTAATCCCGGCGGTCACCGCCACCCGCACCAGCCGTACTATTTCCTCATACTTGAGGATTTCCTCCCGCGGCAGCCAGCGCACCCCGCTCGCAGGCATGCAGTAAATACAGCGCAGGTTGCAGCGGTCGGTAATGGAAACCCGCAGGTAGTCAATTTGGCGGTTGTATGGGTCAATTAAAGGCATTATTCGATATAGAATGATGCAATGTGAACAGTCTGGAGTAGAGCCTTTAGGCTCGTGTCCTTTCACGGGGCTAAAGCCCCTACTCCTGCTGCAAACAAAAAGCCCGGCCGGAAAACCAGCCGGGCTTTTATCAATGGACATGTTTGTAGTTGCCCAATTCATTGGGCAGCCGTTGGTCAGTAAACCAGACAACCATTGCCTGATAAATCAGGCAACTACATATCCCTGGGGCATTAAAACAATCCCTTAACCTTGCCGGTTTCCACATCCACGTCCACCCGGCGGTAGGCGGGATCCGAACAGGTTCCCGGCATGAGTTTGACATTCCCTGCGATGGGCACCACAAACCCTGCCCCTTTGTAAGCCAAAATATCCCGAATCTGGAGTCTCCAACCCTTGGGAGCGCCCTTTAGATTGGGATTATCTGTAAGGGAGAGGTGGGTTTTAACCATGCAGGTTCCCAGTTTAGCGATTTCGGGGTCGGCCTCCATGGCCTTGGCTTTTGCTAAAGCGTCCGCACTATAATCTACGCCTTCTGCACCGTAAACTTCCCTGGCAATCAAGTCGATCCGCTCTCTCAAGGGGGTGCTCAGTTCATAGAGGAATTTAAAGTCATTGGGTTCGTTGCAGGCGTCAACCACTGCATCGGCCAGATCTAAAGCCCCCTCGCCTCCCTTTTCCCAATGGCGGGATAAGGCAACCCGAGCTCCGGCCGCTTCCCCAATTTTACGAACCGCCTCGATTTCGGCGTCAGTGTCGGTGTAGAATGCATTGATACAAACTACCGGGTTGATGCCGGCTTTCTTGACCACACCAATGAGGTGCTTCAAATTACTCTCAGCACCTTTTTCCACCCACGCGACATTTTCTTCTTGATAACAGGGGTCCAGGGGATGGCCGGGCACCGGAAGCGGCGCCCCGCCATGACATTTAAGGGCGCGGATTGTAGCTACCAACACTGCAGCGTTGGGGTGCTGCCCGGAAAAGCGGCACTTCAGATTCCAGAATTTCTCAAATCCTATATCCGCACCAAAGCCGGATTCGGTTACATGATAATCCCCCAGCTTCAACCCAATCCTGTCAGCGATGATTGAGGACTGGCCAATAGCGATATTGGCAAAAGGCCCGGCATGCACAAAGACCGGCTGCCCCTCAAGGGTTTGCATCAAATTCGGGTTGATGGCCTCCACCATCCAGGCGGTCATGGCGCCGTCCACCTCCAGGTCGGCGGTGGTTACCGGGTTGCCGGACTTATCATAAGCCAGAACAATTTTCCCCATCCGCTCGCGCATGTCCTTTAAATCCTTGGCCACCGATAAAATTGCCATGATTTCCGAAGAGACGGCGATGGCAAAACCGGATTCCATCATGAAGCCGTCCATCTTGCCGCCGATTCCAATCACAATGTTCCGAAGCGCCTGGGCGCAAAAATCCAGTATCCACTTAAATTCCACCCGGTTGGGATTGATATCCAAGCGCTTGAGTTTTTTCTTGGCCAATACAGCATCGTTATAATTTAATTCGTGCTGCATTCTGG
>QIFF01000032.1 GCA_003230635.1 bacterium
GCAGCAAAGAAAATGTTTGTGTTTTTGAGAAAGGCATGACCTGCCTGGGGCCGGTGACCAGGGCCGGCTGCGGGGCGATTTGTCCCAGCTTTGGTAATTATTGCCTGGGTTGTCGCGGCCTGGTGAGTCAGCCCAACCTGACTTCGGAAAAGGAATTGCTCGGCGAATACGGCTTGAGTCTAGGGGACATCTTGAAGGCTTTTAACCTTTTTGACGGCTATTATTTTGACGATGGCCAAGGAAACCAAAATTGCATGAGTTAAGTATCAGTACCGCCAATATCGCCCGGGTGGAAGGACACGGGCGCATTAAAATCAGCCTCAAAGAAGGGAAGATTGAGGAATTGTTGCTGCAAATCCCCGAATCGCCCCGCTTTTTTGAGGCCATGTTTCGCGGGCGCCCCCATTACGAGGTTTCTCTTTTAGCCACCCGCATTTGCGGGATTTGTGCGGTGGGGCACTGCACGGCTTCCCTGCGGGCGACCGAGGCCGCCCTGGGAATCGTCCCCTCTGAGCAAACAGTGCTTTTGCGCCGTCTCAACTTGCACGGAGAGATGATACAGAGCCACGTGCTGCATGTTTATTTCCTAGTGGCCCCGGATTTCCTGGGGGTTCCCAGCGTAATTCCCCTGGCCCAGACTCATCCGGAGGTGGTCAAGCGCGCCCTGCGGATGAAAAAACTGGCCAATGACCTGTGCTGCACTATCGGGGGCCGCCATGTTCACCCCATCTCTCCCACGGTCAACGGTTTCACCAGCCTGCCTTCAGCTCAAAGCCTGCGGGATTTACACCAGCGGCTGGAACATTCCTTTGTCGACCTTGAGGCCACGCTGGAACTGGTCAAAACCTTTAAAATCCCCGAATTTGAGCGGCCGACAGAGTACGTTTCCCTGCAGCAGGACGGGGAGTACGCCTTTTATGAAGGCGATATTTTCTCTTCGGAAGGGGGGGTGACTCCACCTGAACTTTATCAAGAAATCATTAAGGAGCGCATGGTAAAGCATTCCACGGCCAAGCATGCTTCAGCAACCAGTGACAGCTTTATGGTAGGGGCGCTGGCGCGGTTCAACAATAATCACCGTCACCTGCGCCCCAAAGCCCAGGTGGTGGCGGAAAGCCTGGGGTTGAAAACACCCTGCCATAATCCCTTTATGATTAGTGTCGCCCAGTTGGTGGAAACCGTCCACTGTACCGAAGAAGCCATGGCGATTATTGAACAGCTTTTGGCTTGTGGGATTAAGCAGGAAGAGCGTGGGTATGAGGTAGGCAAAGGGCGGGGTGTTGGAGCGGTGGAGGTGCCGCGGGGCACCCTTTACCACGATTACTCCTATGACAAGGAGGGAAAGATAACCCTGGCCAACTGCATTATTCCCACCGGCCAGAACCTGGCCAATATTGAGGGGGACTTGTGCGCCCTGGTGCCGCAGATTTTGGATAAATCAAAGGAGGAAATTACCCTGCTCCTGGAAATGCTGGTGCGGGCCTATGACCCCTGTATTTCCTGTGCCACCCACCTTTTGAAGGTGGAACTGGTGTGAAAACCAAGGTGATCGGGTTGGGCAATACCCTGCTGGGGGATGACGGGGTAGGGGTGCATGTAGTCAACGAGTTGCAGAAAATGCAGTTGCCGCTTGGGGTAGAGGTGCTGGACGGGGGCAGTTGCGGCTTGGGGCTGCTAAGCCTGATGGAAGGGGCGGAGCAGGTAATTATCGTAGATGCCCTGGCTTGCGGGCAAAAACCGGGCAGCCTGGTTAAGCTCGCCCCCCGGCAGCTTAAATTGCAAGTGCGGGAGAAGGCTCCTTCCCCCCACTATCTGTCTTTGCTGCAAACCCTGGAACTGGCGGATGTTCTTGGGTATCGGCAGAGGGTGCTTATAATCGGAGTGGCGCCGAAAAACCTGGGGCCGGGCACCCGTTTGAGTCCGCAGGTTCAGGCGGCGATTCCACAAGTAATTGAAAGTATTCTGGAAGAACTATAGGGTAGAGGGTAGGTTGGGTTGAGGAACGAAACCCAACAATTACCAAGGTTTGTTAGTTGTTGGGTTTCACTTCATTCAACCCAACCTACACAAAAGGGGTTAGTTTATGTCAGTTCAGGGATACATTTTAGTGGTGGATGACGACCAGGATATCCTGGAAGCCATGCGCATTATCTTGGAGAGTGGCGGTTACAGTGTAACTACTGTTGTTGATAGCCAGACAGCCTTGCAGGAACTTGCCCGGCAACGCCCTGACTTGGTGATTCTGGATGTGATGATGCGCTACCAGGATGAGGGATTTCAGCTATCCTACCAGATCAAAAATAATTCCGACTGGAGCAATATTCCCATCCTCATGATAACTGCGGTGAGCCAAGAAAGCGGTTTTAAATTCTCTCCTGAGGCCGACGGTGATTTCTTGCCCGTGGATGATTTCCTGGAAAAGCCAATTCAACCTAAGTTATTGCTGGAACGGGTAGCTGCGCTGTTGAACAAATAGTAGGTTAAGAAGTTAATGCAATCATCATCCCGTCTTGTCCTGATCAGGCAGTGGGTTCTATGGGTTATTATTCAGCGCTGGATGGCCGGGGTCGGCTTGATTTTAGCCTTGGCGGCAAGCCGGTATTGGCTGGGTTTTCCCCTTAACTACGCTGTTCTGTGGGCGCTAAGCGCTTTCCTTTTTCTTTATAATGCCTGCTTTTACCTTTTGGCTCACGGGCGGGGTGGTTTTACCTATCTGACAGGCAAGCCCGAGCGCTTCATTCCCTTTGCCTTTACTCAAATCTACCTGGACTTGTTTTTCCTAACCCTGCTTTTGCATTTCGGGGGTGGGGCGGAGAACCCCTTCGTCCTCTTCTATGTTTTTCACGTGGCCATAAGCAGTATCCTCTTCACTCGCAAGAGGGCTTACCTGAACGCTCTCCTGGCCGGCTTGCTGATTAACCTCCTGTTTTGGGCGGAGTATAGCGGCCTGTTGTTCCACTATCACCTGAGCGGCCTGGTTCCCCCCGGCTTGTCCCAAAATGGTTTCTACCTGGTTAGCCTGGGCGGTGTCTTGAGCTTTACCCTCCTGGCGGCAGCCTATATGGCTGGCTTTCTGGTGGAGCAGTTGCGCCAGCGGGAGGCGGAGGTGCAGGACTTGCACCGCGAAAAGTCTGAATTCATGCGCAAGGCGGCCCATGAGCTGCGGGCTCCGCTGTCCGCCATCCAGAGCTGCCTGCAGGTAATCCTGGAGCTTTTTGGAGAACAGTTGAGCGGCAAACCCCGGGAATTAATTGAGCGTGCCGAGCGGCGCAGCGGCGGCTTGATTGCGCTGGTACGGGATTTGCTCAACCTCTCCAGGGCGGAGGAAGTTCTGCAATGGACAAGCTTTGAATCCTTAGACTTGCGGGAAATTCTGGAGGGTGTAATTGAGCTGATCAAGCCTGATGCCCAGAGAAAACAAATTCAAATCGAAAGCCAATTGGGGGAGGAAAACCTCTCTTTTAAAGGAGACAAAGGGGGACTGGAAGAGGTCTTTACCAACCTGCTTTCCAATGCGGTCAAATATTCACCCCCTGATACCCAGGTGCAGGTAAGGGTGGAAACTAACCCCCAGGAAATTGAAATCGCCTTCTCTGATCAGGGGATTGGTATCCCCGCCGAGGATATGGAACTCCTTTTTAGCGAGTTCTTCCGCTCCGGCAATGCCAAGGCCATGCAGGTGGAAGGCACCGGCCTGGGCCTGGCCCTGAGCAAAAAAATCGTGGAAATTCACGGCGGGGAAATTAAAGTGGAAAGCGAATTGGACAAAGGCAGCTGCTTTAAGGTAAAATTGCCCCGTTAGAGTTATAAGTAGGGGCGGGGCTTGTCCCCGCCAGTTTTGGCTTCAAATAGGTGGTTAATTTTGCTAATATGTTAACAACGTATAAACATGGATGCTAAAAAAATCAAGGCTAAAGTTTGCGCCAGCCAGTATGTCTATACCCATCATGCGGAGATTGAACGCAGGGCGGATGAGTTGACTTTTGCTCAGGTTGAGGAAGCCTTGCTGAATGGAGAGATATTTGAGCAATATCCTGATACCGGCCGGGGTGAAAGTTGTCTGGTTGTGGGTTTTGCAAAAAATTTGCCCATTCACGCTGTTTGCGGTTGGCGTGGGGAGAAACTGGCACTTATCACCGTCTATATTCCACGCCCACCGAAGTTTATCAACCCCTGGACACGGGGAGGAAAGAGCAATGCCGAAAATCCAATGTAATTTCTGTGGCAGTGACTGCTATGAAGAGCGGCGAATTGAGTATCTCTATAGCCACAAGGGGAAATACTTGTTGGTGCCAAACACCCCGGTTGAGGTTTGCCTTGATTGCGGAATGGTCTATTACGATGCGGCTGTTCTCAAAGAGATTGAGCGGCGTTTCTTTGCCATTCAGCGTAGAGATGAAAAACCGGAGCGCTATATTAAGATGCCAAGCAAGGCTTACGCTTAAGAATACTCCCCCATCAATTTATGGAAACTCAGGCAAGTTTAAAAAAATGTCCCTTGTTTGCCGGGATGGATCAGGAACAACTGGAGCGGATCCAGGGGATTGCCCTGAGGAAGAATTATCTCAAAGGGGAATTGCTTTTTGCCGAGGGGCAGTCTGCCGAGGGGTTTTATCTGCTGCTTAGCGGGCGGGTCAAGCTGTATAAGCTTTCCGCTGCGGGCAAGGAGCAGATTTTACATATTGTGGGGCCGGGCGAGCCATTTGCCGAGGTGGCCCTTTTTGCCGGGGCTTCCTATCCGGTCTTTGCCGAGGCTTTGAGCGCTTCCCGGGTTTTCTATTTCCCCAAGCTTGCCTTTCTGGAGCTGTTGCGCTCAGACCCCCAATTGAGCCTGAATATGCTGGCTACCATGGCTCAGTTCTTAAAGCGCTTTGCCCGCCTGGTAGAGAGGCTTTCCTTGCAGGATGTATCCGCCCGCCTGGCCCAGTATTTATTACAGGAAATTCCCCCTGAGGGCGGGCTTCGGCCCCAGATCAACTTAAATCTAACCAAAACTCAGTTGGCAGCCCAGTTGGGCACCATTAGCGAAACCCTCTCCCGCACCCTGAAGAAATTCAAGCAGGAGGGCGTAGTGGCGGTGCAGGGCAAGTGTATCACCATCTTAGATCAGCAGGCTTTGCGCAAAATCAGCGGGGTAGAGGACTTAGGGGATTATGAGCAAGAGATATAGGGGGTTACTTTTGTTGTTATTGGGACTTGATGTTTCGGCCTGTCCCCAGGCCGAAACCAGTAAGGGCTACGTAACCCTTGTAGCTTTCGGCTTGAGGACAAGCCGAAAGACCGGACTTTTATTGCTCTTAGGGCTACTCTTACTGCCCATAGTCGTCCAGGCCGGGCAGCCAAGCTCCGCCCTGGATTATTTCCTGCGCGGACAGGAATTGGCCGGCAAGAAAAATTATAAAGAGGCAGCTCAAGCCTATAAACAAGCAGTGAGCGAGGAGCCGGATAATGCTTATTACCAGTATGAGTTGGGGCGGATGTATGCCAAGGACGGGCAGACGGAGGCAGCCCTCAGCCAGTTCCAGACCGTTCTGCGCCTGGAGCCGGAAAACGGCTTTGCCCGCACCTGGCTGCAAATCCTTTCCCAGACCCCGCTAGCCCCCAAGAAAAAGGTTGCCAAACCCCTCAGCCCCCTGGAGCAAAAGGCTAGGGCCGAGGCGGAGCAAATGCTCCAGCAGTTGAAAGGTAGCGGCGGGGGATTAAAATTTCAGCTCAAGCGCCTGGTGATTGACGCCGGTCACGGGGGATTTGATAGCGGGGCGGTAGGGCTGAACGGTTTGCAGGAAAAAGAGGTAACCCTGGATATTGCCCGGCGGTTGAAGAAACTGGTGGAGGAAAAGACTCAGGTCAAGGCTTTTTTGAGCCGCACCGGCGATTATTACCTGCCCTTGAGCGCTCGCACCGTGATTGCCAATCAGTACCGGGCCGATCTCTTTGTGAGTATCCACATCAACGCCAATGTTAAGCGCTCGGCCGGGGGGATGGAGACCTTCTTCTGTTCGGAAAAGGCTTCCAGTAAAGAGGCGGCCCGCATCGCCGCCCGGGAAAACGCCGTCGGCAAGGATGAGGAATTCTTTAAACCCAAGGATTTTGTGGACATTGAGGAGATTTTGTTCCAGTTTGAGCGCAAGCTTTACTGGGAGGACAGCGCCCATTTTGCCAGGCTTTTCCAGGAGAATTTGAAGCAAAACATAGCCCTGCGCAACCGGGGGGTACACTCGGCCAACTTTTATGTCCTGCGTAGGGCCAAGATGCCGGCCATTCTGCTGGAGCTGGGTTTTATTTCCAACCCCGAGGAGGAGGCGCGCCTGCGGGACCCGGAGTTTCGCCAGCAATTGAGCGAGGCGGTATTTGCCAGCCTGCTTCGTTATCAGGCAGTTGCGCAACAGGCTATGCGCTAAATGGTAGGCGCAGGCTTTAGCCTGCGAAAAAATGACGCAAGCTGAAGCTTGCGGCTACCAAGTCTATATCGGTTTTCAGGTGGAAAGAGTTTATATGAAAAGACAACTTATCTTCCTTATAACAGCCTTAATTCTAACCACCGGGATAGCCCAGGCCCAGGTGCAAGACCCCGGCCAGCACACCTTCAGAGGGGCGGATTATCACTATCGCGGGGAGTTGGACAAGGCGGTGGCCGAATTCAAGCTAGCCCTGCAAGTTGACCCAACTGATGAGTATGCCCGCACCCAGTTGGGGGTAATCTATGCCAAAAAGCGCTTATTCCCCCAGGCCCGCCGGCAGTTTCAGCAGGTGGCCGCAGCCAATCCCCGCAACACCTTTGCCCGTCTCTGGCTGGGGATTTTAGCCCTCCAGGCGCAGGAGCTGGATCAGGCTTATCAAGCCTTTCAACAGATTCTCCAAAGCGATCCCCGGCATGCGGAGGCCCACTATTTTCTGGGGGCGATTTATAACTTTCGCCGCAACCGGTTAGGGGCAATTGAAGAGCTTAAAAAAACGCGTGACGCCGACCCCTGGGAGGTTTCCACCCATTATCGCCTGGGATTGGCCTTTCATGACGCTGGCATGATTTACAATGCTATGTTAGAATACAAGCGAGTGTTGGAAATGAACCCCAAGCACAGCACAGCCCGCAACCAATTGGGCTGGATTTACTACAACCGGGGGGAGCGGGAAAAGGCTTACTCCCAGTGGAGGAAAGTGCTAAAGCTTAACCCCAGAGACCGCGAGGCGCGCTTTAACCTGGCCAAGACTTACAATGACCTGGCCTGGGAATACTACCAGCAAGGCAAGCTGGAGCAGGCGCGCCGGGAATGGCAAAGGGTATTGAGCATCAACCCCAGCAACAAAGCAGCCAACTATAACTTGAAACATTTAGTCAAATAGAGATGAAACCACTTTTTAACCACAGAGTGCACGGAGGAATTTCTCTGTGTTCTCTGTGGTTCGGTTTTGAGAAACAGCACAGCTAAATAAAGAGGAGAAAAATTGCCCCGACTTGAAAAAACAGCCCTGGTCGCCCTGCACCGGCCAGCGACCAAACGCTATATGGTTGAGGACTCGCTGGAGGAGTTGTCTCAACTGGTGCAGACCGCCGGAGGGAAAGAAATCGGGCGCTTTATTCAAGAGCGGGATAAACCCACCCCCGCCTACTATATCGGCAAGGGTAAAGCCGAGGAACTGGGCAAATGGTGTAAGGCCCAGCAGATTGATCTGGTGGTTTTTGATGACGATTTAAGCCCCAGCCAGCAGCGCAATCTGGAAAAGATCATTGCGGGTAAAATCCTGGATCGCAGCGGCCTGATCCTGGACATCTTTGCCCAGCACGCCCACAGCCGGGAGGGGCAGTTGCAGGTGGAACTGGCCCAGCTCAAGTACCTGCTGCCCCGCCTGATGGGCAAGGGGGTTCAGCTTTCCCGCCTGGGGGCTGGAATCGGCACCCGCGGCCCGGGCGAGACCAAGCTGGAGATTGACCGGCGCAGAATTAAAAACCGTATCATCTATATCCAGCGCAGACTTGGTCAAGTCCGCCGCCAGCGCCGCCTCTACCGCGCCAAGCGCCAGTCCGTTCCAGTGCCGGTAGTGGCCCTGGTGGGTTATACCAACGCCGGCAAATCCACCCTGCTGAACAGCCTGACCCAGGCCGGGGTGCTGGTGGAGGACAGACTCTTTGCCACCCTGGATCCCACCACCCGGCGCTTAACCTTACCCAATCATCATACGGTGCTGATTTCGGATACGGTGGGTTTTATCCGCAAGCTGCCCCACCAGTTGATTGAAGCCTTCAAGGCCACCCTGGAAGAGGTGGCCGAAGCGGACTTGCTCTTGCACGTGATTGACGCCAGCCACTTTGAGATGAATGAGCAGATTGAAACGGTGCAGGCCATTCTGGCGGACCTGGGGCTGTCGGATAAGCCCTGCCTGCCGGTGCTGAACAAGATTGACCGCTTTCAGCACCAGAACACGGTCAACTGCCTGCTGGCCCGGG
>QIFF01000244.1 GCA_003230635.1 bacterium
CTCTTACCAGAGGTCCAATGGGGCTTCCGGGAATCCCTGGTTTTTCGCTCTTTGGGTTTCAACTATCAGGAATCTGGTCTTATCTATTGTTGGTTCTAATTTTTGTGGCGATTACCATTTTTGTTATTGGAAGAATAGTAAACTCCCCCTTTGGCAGAATACTGAGATCTATCCGCGACGATGAGATTGCCTCAGAAGCATTAGGGAAGGATTCTACTAGACACAAGCTATTAGTGTTCATTATTGGGGCGTTCTTTGCCGGCATTGCAGGCAGCCTTTATGCCCATTACATAACTTTTATTGATCCATCCAGTTTTACCGTAATGGAATCCATTACTATTTTGCTAATGGTAATCTTCGGGGGGATGGGAAGTATATCGGGCTCAATAGTTGGAGCGGTAACTTTGGTAGTCCTTCCTGAACTTTTAAGATTTTTAGGGATGCCCTCATCAATTGCTGCCCCAATGAGACAGATGATATATGGACTGCTTCTGGTAGTCCTTATGCTCAAAAGACCCCAGGGAATAATGGGAGCTTATCGATTCAAATGAAAAACAATGGATTGTTAGAAATAAAGGGACTCAGTAAAGAGTTTGACGGGTTGGTAGCAGTCAATAACCTGGATTTTTCTATTCAGACAGGAACGGTAAATGCCTTGATTGGCCCGAATGGTGCAGGTAAGACTACGGTATTCAACATAATCTCTGGGTTTCTTAAGCCTTCTTCGGGAGATGTGTTTTTTAAGGGTGAGCACATTACCACCCTGTTGCCTCATAAGATAGCCAGACTGGGTATTTCCAGAACATTCCAGGATGTAAGATTATTCCCCCAGATTACAGTGCTGGAGAATATACTGTTAGCCACCAAATATGAAAAAGGGGAGAGTCTGATTAGTGCTCTGCGTCAGTCAAAAACCATGCAGGATGAGGAGCAAAAAAACAAAGAGAATGCTTTGGAATATCTTGAACTGGTGGGGCTTACCGGCAAGAAGGATGAACTGGCTGGAAATATGTCGCATGGTCAGCGGCGATTACTGGAGTTGGCCCGGGCCTTGGCTACCGGAGCAGAGTTTCTTTTGTTGGATGAGCCTACCGCCGGGGTGTTCCCCAATATGCGCGTCAAGATATTGGAGATTGTTAAGAAGTTAAAAGAACGAGGCAAAACCATTTTGTTTATAGAACACGATATGAAAGTAGTAATGGGGGTATCCGATAATATAATCGTCTTAAACTATGGGAAGAAAATCGCCGAAGGTTCGCCGGAAAAAGTTACCAAAAACGAACAAGTTATAGAAGCCTATCTTGGCAGGAGACGTGAAGTTGCTGCTTGAGGCAAAAGATTTAACTGTTTATTACGATGCTGTTTTGGCCTTAGACAATGTATCGTTTAAGGTCAACCAAGGAGAAATTGTAGCCATGATTGGTCCGAATGGTGCCGGTAAATCTACGGCGTTGAAATCGGTCTGTGGATTATTAACCCCTCATTTAGGTTCCGTTCTTTTCCAGGGAGAAAAAATAAATGGCAAGCAACCATATCAATTAGTTGAAAAAGGCTTGTGCTTGGTACCGGAAGGCAGAAGGGTTTTTACAACTATGACCGTTATGGAGAATCTGGAGATGGGTGCCTTTAACAGAAAAAATAGAAATGGTGTTGCAGAAGATATTGACCAGGTTTTTTCCTTATTTCCTGTTTTAAGAGAAAGACAAAAACAAAAATCCGGCACGCTAAGCAGCGGGGAACAGCAAATGCTGGCCATCGGTCGGACGTTGATGCTAAAGCCTAAATTACTCCTTTTGGATGAGCCATCTCTCGGTCTTTCCCCCAGTTACATGCAAATAGTTTTTGACAAAATAAAAGAAATCAACAAAGCTGGAATTACAATTCTCGTGGTGGAACAAAATGCTCATATGGCGTTAGAATATGCCGACCGAGGGTATGTTTTCGAAATCGGCAAGATTGCTTTCGAGGATAAGGCACAAGACCTCTTGAAAAATGATGAGGTCAAAAAAACATTTTTAGGTGGATAAAGCTAAGTTTTTACAAAAAATGATATGTGTCAACCTATTGAATCCATTAACCAAAACAATGGCAACCCACCAACCAAAGCGGTTCTAAAATCGTCCAGCCAGGGGAGGCAAAAGGTTCACTTTAGAACTTTCCTCAATTATTAGAATCGCTTTAACGAGTTAAACTAAAAAGAAAAAAGTGAAGCAGACTGAAAAAACAAGCCTCTTTACACTCCCAAAACAGCCCCTATCATTTATCTCTTTTATGTTTAATTTGCTTCTTTTTTCCAGTTAAATGCAGATAATTTTCATTAGACATTATTGATTTGCCTGTTTTTTGTTCAATTTCTTTTCTAGTATTCTTTGCTATTGTTCCCCCCTCAACTGCCGAAGTTTTGCATTCATCAAATCCTTTGGAATCTTTTGCAATAGTAATATCAGTTGTAGCTTTTTCAGCAATCATGCTTAAAATCAACTCCCAATCAGTCATATGGTCTCTTAGATTCTGATTCTTTCTTTTCAAACTTTTAAATTCTTTGTATTCCCTGACAGTCTTGCCAAAAGTTGCTTTCGATATCTCATTTGTGAGTATAGCAAATTCTTTTTGTTCCTGAACCTCTCTATTTTTCCATTCATCAGTTAAATCCTGCCTGATAGCAATTCCCCTTAATCTCTTATCAATCCAGTCTTTGGGATATCCTTTAAGCTCATAATATTTCTTTACCCTGTTTTGGGCAAGTTCGGGATTTTCTATCTCATCAATTCTTTCTTTACCCACCTGAGCCAACCATTGTTTGAAAGGTTCTGCTTTTTTCGAGGGGATTGACTGAATTATCCTAAACATGGATTTAGTATTTGCACAATCTGTAAGTCTCAATTTGCCATCAGGTGCTGATAATTTCAACTGGTGACATTTTGTCACCGCTTGACTCCCTTCCTCTCTAAGCCTTTGGCTTAGCTTATTCCAATATTTTCTTGCCTTTTGATAATCTTGTTGGTCTGTTAGAATAGCAACTATATCTATCACTGAAAAATACCATTCCTCATCATGCCAAATTCTTCTTATTTTCTTGTCTTGAAAAACAATTAGGGATTTAACTTGTTTCATCTTACTTGCCTCACTTTATATTTGTCTTTCTTTGAAATTCATATTACATTTTTAAGCAAAGAGTAATATTTAAAATCTTCCATTATCCATAACAAGTTTCTACCACATTATGGACTATTCATTGTTAATTTTCAAGCAGCTTGATAAGTATTTTATACTATACTGATTATTTTATTGTATTATTTTTTCTTACTTTGCCAATCATAGGAGAAATTGAAAATAATTTTACAGTTATGTTTACGATTCAGGGAAAATGGACAGAATGGATCAAAAAAACCACAAATAAATCGGTTTAAATCTAATCAATTAAATCACCATTATTTCTATCACGCCATTTTTTACGGTTATTTTCACAGGCAGTACAATGCGCTCCAAACTTATCAATACCAGTACCATCGCATCTATAGCATGTCACTTTCTCAAATGCGCCCATACATCCAACCAATTCTTTTCTGTAGCCGCAGCCAAGCGGCACTACCTTATTAAACCTGTCATACTTACCCATTTTCTTGCCTTCCAAATAAATGAGATTGACTTTTATTGTGACAATGAATTACAATTCCAGGAGTAGAAACCCCTTTCACTAATAGCATTCAAAAGGTTTTCCATTGTGACAAAATCGTGACAAAACCTATCCAAACAGATAGAAAATACTGGAAAGGATGTAATCATTATAATGAGGATAACTGGCTGAAATTTAAATAAAAACGGGAAACCAACCAAAATTCAGGGACTTACAAATTTATGCCAAATCTTCCTGGCAGTCAAGAGGTCAGGGGTTTGAACCCCCTCAACTCCACCAATTAAATCAAGGGGTTAGCCAATTTTGGCTGGCCCCTTTTTCTTTGGATTGTGCTAAAATTGTGCTAATTTTATCCAGCACTTCCACACCATCACGCAAACTTTCAGTATAATGGTGGGCATAGGGGCGTCACGAAATAACTATCACATCTTGCTGGTCTTTTTGGCTGTCTTCTTCGTTGCTTGTTCGGTTACATAGTTTCAGTATGCTCCCTCACAAGCGCCTTGAATACAACCAAAAATCCTACGCAATCCTGCGACACTTATCTCATAACGATCCCTAAGTGGGGGTCAATAACTTTCTTCAATTGCTCTAGATTAAAATTAGTATAGCAAGCAGTTCCCATCCAGCGCTGGCAGCGGTTGTAGTTCAACGGGATCCCCTGGGCCGGAAGTCCCATCTTCCTGGAAAGCGTCATTCCTGCGTAGAGTTCGGGGATACAGGCCACTCCTAGCAGACCAATCTCTTTATAGTGCCGGTGGGCCAGTTTAAAGACCTCTTCCAAATCCCGATTCTGAGAGACATAAAGGTGATAATCGGGATAACCCTCCAGAAAGATTCTGGTTTGGTTGATTTGGCATTCCTCTGTACAGCCTAGACAAACATAGTCTATATCACCTGGTTGGAACTGGCACTCATCAGCGCGGAAATCCCGCAGGCAGTGGGGGAGAATTACCACTTTCTGCTTTGCTTTAAGAAAAACTTTTCTCATTAAGCGGTTGAGGATATCTATGTGCAACATCCGCAGGTGATACCCCCTAACTGAAATCCCCAATATTTCCCGCTCCTCATGTTGGGGGGACAGGGATATCAGGAAACTTGGCAAATTGGGAGTATAGGCGGCAGACATGCGGGATGAAATTTGGGCAAAAAGCGTTTCAAACTCTTCATACTTCCTCTTAAACGGTAAATCGTTAGCCACTAATTCAGACAAAAGCCTGTCCAGGGGGCTCAGCCCGCCTATTTTTGCTGCCAGTCTGTCAACTTGCTCAGCGATATGAGCATAGTACCCCCTGTCTTCCGGGAGTGAATAGGTTCGTCCCGCCAGCTTGTCCATAGCTAAGCCACTCGTAAAGTAGTAAAGTAGCGCGCAGGCTTGTCCTGCGCCTTTATTGTTGGGGACAATCCCCAACATACCCCATATAGACCTATGGGGGCGTGCTTCAATAAGCTTACAGTATTTTTAGCGAGTTTTCAAACAGCGATTTAAAAATTGGGGGCGGGTGGTGAAGGGATTGGTGGGGGGGGAGTTAAGGGAAAACAAAGAAACACCAGCCGAGCTTGAGGAAGGGTTAGGCCTGGCCTTTTCAATCCAAAGTAGCGTTAGCCTCTCCGCGTTGGGGCATTTTTTGCCCCTCGACTTGCAGGGTCGCCAGGAAGAGCTTGACCAAGCTGGGATCAAATTGGCTGCCGGCGCATCTTTGCAGCTCAATTTGGGCGTTATCAGTGGTAATGGCACGCCGGTAGGGGCGGTTGGAGGTCATGGCGTCATAGGCGTCGGCAATAGCAATGATACGTCCGCCCAGGGGAATATCTTCTCCCGCCAGGCCATAGGGGTAGCCGCTGCCATCAAAGCGCTCGTGGTGATGACGCACATAGGAGATGATGTTGCGGGAGGTTCTCATAGAACAAATCAAGTTCACTCCCTTTTCAGGATGTTCCTTAATAAGCGCCCATTCTTCATCATTAAGCCCATCTTCCTTGCAAACCAGTTTGTCACTGACTCCAATTTTGCCAATGTCATGCAAGTAGGCGGCTATGCGCAGTTCCTCTTCCTTGTGTAGTTCCAGGCAAAGGCTGTTGCCGAGCAGGGCGGAATAATGGGAAACCCTTTCCGAATGACCGTGAGTGTAAGGGTCCTTGCTCTCCAGGGTAGACGCCAGAATTTTGACAAAACGCAGGTAATCGCTGGGATTGGCTTCTTCCCGCTGTTGTTCTCTAAAGTATTGGTAGCAGATTTTGCGGCCGATTTTTATTAGGGTATCGTTTTCATTTAGCAGGGATGAAGAAGGAGCTGATTTTCTGGCTTCACTTAAGGTACTTAGTTCTTCAAAAATTATTTTTAGTTTGATATTTAACTGCCTTTTTCGTGCGGCCGCATTGACTACGGAAATAACCTCTGTCAGGTTGAAAGGCTTGGTCAGGTAGTCAAAAACCCCATAATGGAGGGCGTCTATTGCTGTTCTTAGATCGGTACTAGCGGTAATGATAATGATCTCAATATCGGGGGCGCTGTTTTTAATTGCTTTAACCAGGGTAATGCCGGCAGGGTTCTTGAGGCCCAGGTCCAGAGTAACCAGGTCTATATTCCCCTGGCCGATGAGTTCCAGGGCATTCTTGCCGTCTTGGGCCGTGAGTATCTCGTAGTTTAGTTGTAGCAGGATTTTAAGTTTTTCCCGGACATCAAAATCATCGTCAATTATCAGCAGTCTGTTTTTACTACTCATTGTAGTTTTTCCTCTATGTTTAGATAAACAATAGGGGGAAAATTCCCTTTTACCTGCTACAACCCACCACTACTTTCAGGATTGCCCTCTTTTTCCGGGCAGGTTGTCCCCCCTCAAGGATTCAGAAAGAAACTCCAGACACTACCTCAGACTATCTCCTGTTCCAGCACTTTTTCCGTCTTTTCCAGCTCCAGGATGGCCTTTCCTACATTACCGTCCGCCCTAATGGTCAGAGAGTTAAAGTACTTACCGCTGCTGCCCAGGGGATGCAGGAAGATTTTATAGCGGTCAGTGGCAATGGTAATGTAATGAATATTGCCGGAATCCGTGTCCCTGACCATATCCATTATATCCTTGAGCCCGTCTGCCAATTCAGCGGCTGCTCTCACCTCGTCATGATTGGGGTCTGTAGAATCAAAGGCCAAGTGAACCCCGTCCAGGCCAATTACCCCGCTGGAAACATAATCCCGTCCCAGGCTGTTGCGAAACAGTTGCAGTGCATCTTCTAAAGCCATCTTTTCCCTCCTTTTGTAGGTAGTTGCCCAATTCATTGGGCAGCCGTTGGTTCGGTAAACCAGACAATCACTGCCTGATGAATCAGGCGACTACATTCTCGCTTAACAAGTTATTAATTTGCTTGTCTAGTTGCCTGACGATTAGCATAGCTTTGCCCATAAGCAGACTTTGTCCAAAAACCAGATATAACAAAAACGGGCTATCTGGCAGAGCATGCAGAATAATATTATACTTTTCAGTGCGCAAGATAATCTCCTGCAGCGGGCCGGCGGCTATTTTCTTGCTGAGCAGCTGCACCCTATTAAGGACCTTAACCGCATAGAGTATCTTGAAATCCTCCTGCCCTCCCTTACTTCCCGCTTGCAGTAAGCATTCCCCATCCAGGGAGGCCAACTTGAGGCTTACCAACTCCGGCACCTGGCTGCTCTTCGCCAACAGCAATTCCTGGAGGGCCTGGTTGTTTCTTACTTGTTCTTTCAGCTCTTCGTCAAGCGGTTGGAAAAGCTGTTCCATCTCCTGTAAAACTTCATTAATCACCCCTTTAACCTGATCCATCATAAACGGTTTTTCCAGATAGCGAATGGCTCCCTTCTCCAGGGCTTCCTGGCGTTTTTGGCTGGAACCGTAGGCGGTCATTATTATGAATCCGGTTTTGGGGTACCTGGCCTTAACCTCGTTCAACAACTGGAGGCCGCCCTTTCCCTGCATCTTGATATCGGAAACGATCAAATCCACCTCACCGGTCTTTTGCAAAATCTCCAGGGCCTCCTCTCCGCTATTAGCAGATAGGACTTTGTAGTTCTTATTCAGAGAAAGATTTTTGGACATACTCCAGGTAAGGGTCTCTTCGTCATCCACCAGCAAAATTGTTTTTTGTCCCTCGCCCATCAGTTTACTTTTCCTTGAGTTGAACTAGCTTGCCTCTTTCGGAAGCCTTGATTGTGCAAGAGGTATGCCATTGCTTAGTATAAAGGGAGTAATTGACCCCATGTGATTGATGTGTCAACGCAGGCAAGGATAGAAGCGCTTTGGTCTGTTCCAACAGCAGAGGGGAGAAAACGGGGAAAACTGTCTGATTATTGAACAGGTGTTTTAAAATTGAACATTAAGCAGGCTGGTGGGAAGCCAGTCTTGAAAGAGGAGTCTACATTCTCTCCTTGACTTATTCTCAAATAATACCTAATATTACCTTATTATGATTGAAGAAATCTTAGGCCCCCAGGGGGTATTAGCCCAACACCTGCCGCATTATGAACACCGCCCCGGCCAGATTGCCATGGCTCAGGCCATCCAAGAGGTTCTGGCCCAGAGTGGACAGTTCTTGGTTGAGGCCGGCACCGGCACGGGCAAAACCCTGGCTTACCTAATTCCGGCCATCTACAGCGGGCAGAAGGTAGTAGTTTCCACCGGCACCAAAAATTTACAGGAGCAGCTCTACCACAAGGACATCCCCTTTTTAGCCCAACACCTGGGGGTAAAGTTTAAGGTCTGTTACATGAAGGGGCGCAATAACTACTTGTGCCGGCGGCGCTGGGCCGGTTTTGCCCAGCAACGGATGAGGCCCGCCTTTTTGACCTGCTTCAAGAGTGGGCACCGCACACTCATACAGGTGATCGCAGCGAGTTGGAGGAACTACCGGATGATTCACCCCTCTGGCGGGACGTCTGCTCCAAAAGCGAGCTGTGCCTCAACCAAAAATGCCCCTTCTTTAATAACTGTTTTATCACCCGCATGAAGCGGGAGGCGCTCAAGGCGGACTTGATTATTGTCAACCATTACCTTTTCTTTAGCGACCTGGCCCTCAAAAGCAACTCTTACGGCGAGTTCATTCCCTTTTATA
>QIFF01000022.1 GCA_003230635.1 bacterium
TAACCCTGCCGTTGCTTGTGGCGGGGGTTTTCACAAATCACTCGCACAACCCCCTTGCGGCGGATAATTTTGCATTTATTGCAGATTTTCTTGACTGATGCTCTTACTTTCATAGTTCTTGACCCGTTTTTGTAGGGGCGGGTTTTGCACCCGCCCTCTTTTAGGGCAGCCGCAAGAGCTGCCCCTACTTATAACGAAAAACAATCCTGCCCCTATTTAAATCATAGGGGGATAATTCCACCAGTACCCTGTCCCCTTCCAGGATGCGGATAAAGTTCTTGCGCATGCGCCCGGAAATATGAGCCAGAACCTTATGCCCGTTATCCAGTTCCACCCGGAACATAGCGTTGGGCAAGGTCTCGGTTACTTTTCCTTCCACCTCAATTACATCTTCTTTTTTACTCATATTTATTCTCAAAAACTAACCACAGAGAACACAGAAAAAATAGTGAATTTCCCTGAGGCAAGACCTCAGGGCGTCAAAACCAGAATAACCCAAAGTCCTCTGCGCCAAGAGCGCAGGGAGTTCTCTCTCCTAGTTCTCTCTCCTTAAATAAGGCTCAAAGTTCAAAAACCCAGGGGCTAGGGGCTAGTTTTTTGTATTTTCTTTTTCTAGTCCCTAGTCCCTGCATTTTCCCTTTTGACATTTGAAATTGTTTTCCTCTGTGCACTCTGTGGTTCATCCCTACAGCTTGGTTAAAATCTGCGGCCCATCCACCGTCAGCGCCACCGTATGTTCAAAGTGGGCGGAAAGGCTGCCGTCCCTGGTAACTGCCGTCCACTGATCCGGCAGAATGCGCACCGCACTTGCCCCCGCATTAATCATTGGTTCAAGCGCCAGCACCATTCCCGGTTTTAACTTGGGGCCGCGGCCGGGCAAACCGTAATTGGGCACCTGGGGCTGTTCATGCTGGCGGCGCCCGATCCCATGCCCCACAAAGGCTTTGACCACGGAGAAGCCGGCCGCTTCAGCAACTGACTGAATGGCCCAGGAAATATCCCCGATACGTTTGCCCACCTGCATCTGCCGGATTCCCGCCAAAAGGGCTTCTTCAGTCACTCGCAGAAGCCTTTTTGCCAGCGGGCTGATTTCACCCACCGCCAAAGTGAACGCTGCATCGCCGTAATATTCATCCAGCAGCACCCCCACGTCCAAGCTGATAATATCCCCTGCTTTCAAGCGGCGCTTGGAGGGAATCCCGTGCACTACCTGCTCATTCAGCGAGGTACAAAGGGTGTTGGGATAACCCAAATAGCCCTTAAAAGCCGGCTCAGCACCCCTGTCCAGGATCATCTCTTCAGCGGCTTTGTCCAACTCCAGGGTGGTAACGCCCGGCGCTACCAGCTCAGCCATCGCTTGCAGGACTTCAGCCACGATTTGGTTGCTAGCCCTTTGCTGCTCCAGAGCCTGGGCAGACTTGAGCGGAATCATGCTCCCAAACCAGCTAATAAATTGTCAAGCCTATTAAAAATTTCTTTTATATCGCCGCTGCCGTCAACTGCTTGTAGTTTGCCCTGTTTTTGATAATAGTCAATCAAGGGACTGGTTTGCTGGTTATATTGCTTCAGCCGTTCACGAATAGTTGCTTCCCGGTCATCCTTGCGCTGGTAAAGCTCACCCCCGCACTTATCGCAACGGTTATCGCTCTTGGGGGACTTAAATAATATGTGATAGCCCCGGCCGCAAACACTGCACACCCGGCGGCCGCTCAAGCGCTCTACAACCTGCTGCAGGATAACCTCCAGATTGAGCACCGTGTCGATTTTTTCCTTTCGCTGTTCCAAGCTGGTCTGTAAAACCTTGGCTTGAACCAGGGTGCGGGGAAAGCCATCCAGTATATAACCGGCCTGGCAATCCGCCTCGGCCAGCCTGTCATTCACTATTCCCAGAATCACTTCATCCGGCACCAGCAGACCCTTTTCCATAAACTGCTGGGCCTTTCTGCCAAGCTCTGTCCCATCCTTTACCGCCTGGCGCAGGATATCGCCGGTGGAAATCTGGGGAATGGCATGTTTTTCACTGAGCATCTTGGCCTGCGTGCCTTTACCGGCTCCCGGCGGCCCCAGAAGGATTAATCTCATTAAAACCGGCCCTAATTAATTGGTATTACCTGGCCTTGCGCATGCCGGCCTTTTTCATAAATCCGTCATAGTAGCGCATTAAAAGGTGCGATTCAATCTGGCGCACCGTATCCAGTCCCACCTGAACTACAATCAGGAGGGCAATCCCCCCAAAGTAAAAGGGGACATTAAGCGCTTCAATCAAGAAAGTCGGCAGGAGCGAAATCAAGGACAGATAAATCGCCCCGGCAAAGGTAATACGGGTTAAAATTTTGTTAATGTGTTCTGCCGTGCTCTTACCCGGGCGAATGCCAGGGATATAACCACCGTATTTCTTCATATTATCCGCCAAATCCACCGGGTTAAAAACAATCGCCGTATAAAAATAGCAAAAGAAAACAATAAAAATTACGTACAACAAATTATTTAAAATCGTCCCCGGGGAAAGGATGTCAGCTATAACCTGCGCCCAGGGGTGGTTGACGAAGCGGGCGATTGTCGCCGGCAGCATAATAATTGAGGAGGCAAAGATTACCGGAATAACCCCGGCGGTGTTTACCTTCAAGGGGATGTGGGTGCTCTGCCCCCCGTACATCTTTCGCCCCACTACCCGCTTGGCATATTGTACCTGTACCCTGCGCTCGCCGCTTTCCACAAAAACTATGGCCGCCACCACCAAGGCCATCAACACTACCAGTAAAAGCACCACCAAGGGCTGCATTTCACCGGTGCGCACCAAGCGGATCGTGTTTACAATCGCCCCCGGGGCACGCACCACAATACCGGCAAAAATAATCAGCGAAATCCCGTTGCCAATTCCCCGTTCGCTAATCTGTTCCCCCAACCACATCAAAAAGGCGGTGCCTGCGGTTAGGGTAATCACTGTCATTATACGAAAAGCCCAGCCGGGATGAGCAACGATAATCTCTCCTCCCGGGCCTTTCATTCCTTCCAGGCCGAAACTGATCCCCAAGCCCTGAATAACGGCAATTGCTATAGTGCCGTAACGGGTATATTGGGTGATCTTTTTCCGCCCCTGTTCCCCCTCTTTAGCCAGACGCTCCAGATAGGGGAAGACAACCGTCAAAAGTTCCAGGATAATCGCCGCATCAATGTACGGCATAATCCCCAGAGCGAAAACAGTCAGGCGGCTCAGGGCTCCCCCGGAAAACATGTCAAAGAAGCCCAGCAGTGTTCCTTCGGCCTGGGCGAAAAAGGCGGCCAGCGCCGAACCGTCAATCCCCGGGGTGGGAATATGCGCCCCAACACGATAAACCGACAGCAGGGCCAGGGTAAAAAGGACCTTCTTCTTTAACTCGGGGATTTTAAAAATATTCTGAAACTTTTCCAGCAAGCTGATTTACCCCAATACCTCGGCTTTGCCCCCGCGAGCGCTGATCTTTTCCTGGGCGGAGGCGGAAAATTTATGGGCCTGGACAGTCAATCCCTTGCTCAGTTCCCCGTCTCCCAATATCTTAACTGACTGACCGGCTTTTTTGATCAAGCCTTCGGAAGCCAGTATTTCGGGAGTAATTACCGAGCCTTCGGCAAATTTATCCAACTGGTAGAGCTTAACCAGGGCATATTCTTTACGAAAGATATTGGTAAAGCCACGCTTGGGTAAGCGGCGCTGTAAGGGCATCTGTCCTCCCTCAAAACCGCGGCGCGTACGGGAGCCGGAGCGAGAGCTTTGCCCCTTGTGGCCTCGGCAGGAGGTCTTCCCGTGTCCTGAACCCGGGCCGCGTCCCACCCGCTTTCTCTTTTTTGTGGCGCCTTCCGCAGGCTTGAGATCATGTAGCTGCATCGGCAATTTCCTCTACCGCAACCAGATGCAGAATTTTGTTGATCATGCCCCTGGTACAGGAATTATCCACTTGATAAACAGTGCGGCCAATCTTACGCAGGCCAAGCATATAGGCTGTCTGGCGCTGGCGTTTGGTAGAACCGATTAAACTTTTTTTTAAGGTAATCTTTAACTGCACTTTCTCACCTAATCTTCCTGTCTCCGCAAACGGGCGACATCCTCAGCCGTGCGCAGTTGCGTCAAGCCGTCCATGGTGGCCTTGGCCACGTTTTGAGGATTATTGGTTCCCAAAGATTTGGTCAGAATATTCCGTACCCCGGCCACTTCCAGAATCGCCCGCACCGTCCCTCCGGCAATTACCCCGGTACCGGGAGCGGCCGGCTTTAAAAATACCCTGCCTGCCCCAAAGTGGCCCAGCACGGTGTGGGGAATAGTGCCATTCTCCAAAGCGACCTTCACCAGGGATTTCTTGGCCTTTTCTATGCCCTTGCGAATTGCCTCGGGAACCTCACGCGCCTTGCCGTAGCCAATCGACACATGTCCGTTGCCGTCACCCACTACTACCAGGGCGCTGAAGCTAAAGCGGCGGCCACCCTTGACAACCTTGGACACCCGGTTGATAAAAATCACCTTATCGGCTAAGTTCAACTCATCTGGGTTGATTTCTGGCAAGTTATCCTCCTATTACTTTTTTCTTCAAATCTAAAGGGTACCCTAAAATACCAGTCCCTTTTCCCGGGCAGCCTCAGCCAGGGTTTTGACCTGACCGTGGTAGGGAAAACCGCCCCGGTCAAAGACTACTTCCTTGACTCCCAGCTTTGTTGCTTTGTCGGCCAGCAGTTCTCCCACCTTACCGGCAGCTTCCAGGTTGCCGCTCTTGAGAGAAAGCTTCTTAAAATCTGCTCCCAGGCTGGAAGCGCTTGCCAGGGTAATTCCCTTATCATCATTGATAATTTGGGCATAAATATATTTTGAGCTCTTACAAACACACAAGCGTGGACGCTGCTCAGTGCCTCTAATCTTTTTTCTCACCCGCTTGTGGCGAAAGTCTCTCGCCAGGCGGTGTTTTTGGCTGGAGTTTACTTTTGCCATATCTTAGGCCCCGGTTTTCCCTGCTTTGCGCCGAATGACTTCATTCGCATATTTAATCCCTTTACCTTTATAAGGTTCAGGGGGGCGAAAGGCCCTGATATCGGCCGCTGCCTGTCCGACTAGTTGTTTGTCAATCCCCTCAATATTGATTACCGTTTGTTTTTGCACCTCTATTTTAAGCCCTTCAGGAATAGGGAAGTAAATCAGATGCGAATAACCCAACTGCAGTCGCAGCTTTTTCTCTTCTAGATTAGCCCGGTAACCAACCCCGTTAATCTCCAGGGTCTTCTTAAACCCAACATTCACCCCCTGTACCATGTTGGCCAAAAGGGCACGGGTCAAACCGTGCAGAGCGCAAAAGAATTTACTATCGTCGGGGCGTTCAACAGTAAGCTGGTTGTCCGCCAGCTTAAGCACCATCCCTGGATTAAAGCTTTGCTCTAATTCCCCTTTGGGCCCTTTTATCTTTACCTGATTATTTTCAGCAATCTGCACCTCTACCCCGCTGGGAATCGGTATAGGTTGTTTTCCTATTCTGGACATTGTCTATCACCATACATAACAGAGGACTTCACCGCCTACATTGGCCCGCTTGCAGGCCCGATCGACGAGAACCCCCTGGGGAGTGGACAAAATAGCAATTCCCAAACCGTTCACAACCTTGGGAATCTCTTTGGCCTTGACATAAACCCGCAACCCCGGTTTGCTAATCCGTTTTATCCCCAGAATCACCGGTTCATCGTTCGGCCCGTATTTCAGGCCAATATGCAAGACTCCCTGGTAATTATTCTCTTCCAGATTGTAATTGCGAATAAAGCCTTCTTTCTTTAAAATCTGGGCGATTGCCAACTTTAACTTGGAGGCAGGCATACTTACCCGCTCATGCCCGGCCATGGTGGCATTGCGCAAACGGGTCAACATATCAGCAATATGATCTGTAATCAATTGACTTTCCTTTTTTATGTCGTCATTGCGAGGAGGCGTAACCGACGAAGCACCCCTTAAATTGCTTTGCTTCGCTCACAATAACATTTCACCAGCTTGCTTTAGTCACGCCGGGGATTTCCCCCCGCAAAGCAATGCTGCGAAAACAAATCCGGCACATGCCGAAACGGCGCAGGTAGCCGCGCGCCCGCCCGCATAAAGGGCAACGGTGGTACTGGCGCACCGCGTATTTCTGCTTCTTGCAAGCCTTTACTTTTAACGCCAATTTAGCCAAGCTGCCCTCTCCCTACATTTTTATTCCTAAACGGCATTCCCAGATGGGTTAAAAGGGCACGGGCCTCATCATCGGTTTCCGCAGAGGTAACCATAACTATATTCATCCCGCGCAATTTATCAATATCGTCGTAATCTATTTCAGGGAACGCCAATTGTTCTTGCAGGCCAAGAGCGAAGTTGCCCCGGCCGTCAAAGGAGCGGGAAGAAAGACCCTTGAAATCCCGCACCCTGGGTAAAGTCACATTTACCAGGCGGTCAAAAAATTCATACATCTGCCGCCCGCGCAAGGTAACCTTACACCCAATTGCCATTCCCTCCCTTAATTTAAAATTGGAAATAGACTTGCGGGCACGGGTAATAACCGGGCGTTGACCGGTTATTTTGGCCAAATCACTACAGGCGGCGTCAAGAGCCTTGGCATTCTGTAAGGCTTCTCCCAAACCTATGTTGAGTACAATTTTCACCAGGCGAGGGGCCTGGAAGGGGCTTTTATAACCAAACTCCTGCATCAGGATGGGACGAGTCTCTTGCTTATATTTTTCCAACAAGCGGGCCATTAAATCTGCTCCCCACACAACCTGCATATGCGTACCTTAGTCCCGTCATCCAGGATTTTCTTGCCCACGCGCACCCCCTGGTCGCACTTATCACAAAGCAGCATTACGTTGGAGATATGCAAAGTGCCTTCCATCTCAACAATTCCCCCCTGCTGGTTCTGCTGGCTGGGGCGGGTATGCCTTTTAACCAGGTTGATTTTTTCTACTGCTACCCGCTGGGTGGCGGTAGAAACCCGCATGACCTTGCCCCGCTTACCCAGTTCCTTGCCGGCAATAACGGTAACCATATCCCCATTTTTGATATACACCTTAAATAACCTCCGGGGATAAAGAAACCAGCTTGGTGAATTGTTTGGCCCTCAACTCCCTGGCTACCGGGCCAAAGATACGAGTCCCCATAGGTTCTTTCTGATTATTAATTAACACCGCAGCGTTTTCATCAAATTTAATGTACGAACCGTCCGGACGCCTCAACTCCTTTGCCGCCCGCACCACCACCGCTTTATGCACCTCACCCTTTTTCACCGTCCCCAGCGGTGCCGATGATTTCACCGTTACCACAATAATATCTCCCACCCGGGCATACCGCCGTCGTGAGCCTCCCAGCACCCGGATACACATTACCGTTTTGGCGCCGGTGTTGTCAGCTACTTTTAATCTTGTCTGGGGTTGGATCATGCTTACTTTACCTTATTTGTCATTGGCGAGGAGCTTCAGCGACGAAGCAATCCACTACCATGAGGCTTATCCCTGCGAAAGCAGGGATTGCTTCGCTTCGCTCGCAATGACAGAATAGTATTTCATCCTATCAAATTACTTCCACTACCCGCCATCTTTTCTCTTTGCTCAAGGGCCTGGTTTCCTGAATCCGTACTGTATCACCTATCTGGCAACTGTTTTGAGCGTCATGGGCCTTAATCTTGGTCGTCTTGCGGACATATTTCTTATACATCGGGTGCTTGACCAATCTTCCAACCGCCACCACTGCTGTTTTATCCATTTTATTGCTAACTACCCGCCCGACCCGGGTTTTAGCCTGGGTGCGAACCTTAGTTTTAGCCGCTGATTCCACCATTAATCTTCAGTTCCCTTTTGTCTGAGCGAAAGTTCATTCTCCCGCAGTATAGTCTTTACCCTAGCCAACTCACGGCGCATATAGCGCAGCCTGGTCGGATTTTCTACCTGCCCCAGGACCGCCTGCACCCGCAGATTTACCAACTCCTGATGCAAGTCAAGCTCTTTATTCTGCAATTCTTCTAATGACAAATCTCTTGTTTGACTGGTTTTCAACTTGGTTTAACCATCCATGCGAGTTACAAAACTGGTTTTGAGCGGCAGCTTATGCTTGGCCAAGCGCATAGCCTCCCGGGCCGCCTCTATGGGCACCCCTTCCATTTCATACAAAATTCTACCCGGCTTTACCACTGCCACCCAACCCTCAGGAGAACCCTTACCTTTACCCATACGGGTTTCCGCCGGCTTTTTGGTAACTGGCTTATCCGGAAAAATCCTGATCCAGATTTTACCGCCGCGCTTGATATGCCGAGTCATGGCAATACGGGCGGCTTCAATCTGGCGGCTGGTAATCCAACCCGGCTCCAGCACCCGCAGCCCATAATCGCCAAAATTCAAAGATGACCCCCGATTGGCCAAGCCCTTGATCTTGCCGCGGTGAGTCTTTCTATACTTAGTTTTTTTTGGCATTAACATGAATTATACCAACCTATTTCCCATAAACTTGTTACGCGATCAATTTGCCCTTATCTTCAACAGATGCCTGTTTTTCCTTGCCCAAAACCTCACCCTTGAAGATCCAAACCTTAACTCCAATGATTCCATAAGTGGTGTGGGCCTCAGCCAAGCCATAATCTATATTGGCGCGCAGGGTGTGCAGAGGCATTCTCCCCTCTTGATACCACTCGCGGCGCGCCATCTCCGCCCCTCCCAGGCGTCCGGCACAAGCAACCTTGATCCCCTGTGCCCCAAAGCGTCGGGCCGAGGTAACCGCTTTTTTCATAACCCGGCGGAAGGGCACCCGCCGCTCCAATTGCATGGCTAGATTCTCTGCCAGGAGGACGGCGTTCAACTCCGCCTTGCGCACCTCGTAAATATTAACCGAGACCTGTTTTTT
>QIFF01000007.1 GCA_003230635.1 bacterium
CACCAGCCGGCGGGATTTTATGGCCCGGGTGCGGGCGGCGGCGGACCCGCATTATTTCAAGCTGGGCTTTGATTATTTGAGGGAGAAATAAATGTATATTCTGGGCGTCAATGCTACCATGAACGACTCCTCGGCCTGCCTGATCAAGGACGGCAAGGTGGTGGCCGCCATTGAGGAGGAGCGCCTGACCCGCAACAAGTTTGAGAAGCAGCGCCCCAGGCGCGCCATAAACCATTGTCTGAAAACGGCGGGGATTTCTTTGGAGGAAGTGGATTATATCGGCTACACCTGGCAGCCCTGGCTTTATCTGCGGGCCGAGCTTGCAATGCGTTTGAGGCGTTTGCCGCGCAGGCCCCTGGAGAGCATCTATGCCCTGGTGCAGATGGACTATATTGCTGCCTCCCACCTGAATGATATTCGTTACTTTAAGCAGGTCAACGGCAAAAAGCCCCGGGTTCTGAACCATCACCTCTGCCACCTGGCCAGTTCCTTTTTGCTTTCTCCCTTTGAGCGGGCAGCGATTTTAAGCGTTGACAACCGGGGGGAGAAGGCCACCACCGTAATGGCGCTGGGGGAGGGGAGCAATATCAAGGTGTTAAAGCAGATTAACATCCCCCATTCCCTGGGTAAGGTCTATTCCGGAATCACCTATCACCTGGGATTCAGGCCGGACAAGGACGAATACAAGGTCATGGGATTGGCCTCTTACGGCCAGCCCAGCTTCTATGATGTTTTTAAAAAGATTGTGCTTCTGGATTCAAACGGGGGCTATAAAATTGACGGCAGCTACTGTAACTATGACCTGGAAGGGCGTCCCACCCAAAAGCTGATAGACCTCATCGGCCCGCCCCGGCAGTACGCTGAGCCTGTCACCCAGCATCATATGGATATTGCCGCCAGTCTGCAGCAGGTGCATGAGGAGGCCATTCTGCACCTGGTTTCCCAGCTTTACAAGTTGACCGGGGAGGAGAATTTATGCTTGGCGGGTGGCGTCTGCTACAACAGCGTGGCTAATGGCCGGATCGAGAGCGAGTCAAGTTTCAAAAATTTTTATACTCCACCCTACGTGGGTGACAGCGGGACAGCCCTTGGCGCTGCTTTCTATGTCTATAACAACATCCTGGGTAAAAAGCGGGTGGAAGTTGTGGATCGGGCTTCCTTCGGCCCCTCCTATACGGACGAGGAAATCCAGGGCTTTTTGGAGACCTGCAAGGTAAGGTATAGAAAAGAAACCAACATTGCCCAGGCCGCCGCCAAGCTGCTTGCCGAGGGCAATATCCTGGGCTGGTTCCAGGGCGGCATGGAGTTCGGCCCCCGCGCCCTGGGCTGCCGCAGCATCCTGGCCGATCCCCGGCGGGCGGAAATGAAGGATTTGGTGAACAAATACGTCAAGCGGCGCGAGGAATTCCGCCCCTTTGCCCCCTCTGTCCTGGAAGAGGATATGGGCGACTACTTTAACGCCAGAGTTCCTTCACCATTTATGACCTCGGTCTGCCTGGTACATCAGGATAAACGGGACAAAATCCCGGCGGTAACCCATTTTGACGGCAGCGCCCGCATTCAGACGGTAAATCGCCAGACCAACCCCATATACTGGAATCTAATCAATGAATTCAAGAAAATCAGCGGCGTGCCCGTGGTCTTGAATACCTCCTTCAACGTGCGTGACGAACCAATCGTCTGCTCCCCCCTGGATGCCCTGGGCTGTTTCTTCTCCAGCGGCATGGACTATCTGGCCATCGGCGGCTTTATTGTGAGTAAGAAGTAGCTTTTTGTTAATCATGCTAGTTTAGCCTAACCTGCCCATTTCGCCCTGGATTATTTGACAATGATTATTTCCTTTGCTATTCTTATATCATCCAACTGATACAATTATATCAATCATAATAGTTAGGGGTGCGAAAATGCTTAAAAGGATTACTGCTCTGAAAGCTCGGCAAAACCTTGGACAACTGATGAATGAGGTGGCTATTAAGGAAGATGACTATATTATTGAGCGAGCGGGGAAGCCGCTGGTGGCAGTAATTCCCATAGAAAAATACAGGCGTTTTGAAGAAGAGAAAAAGGGCTTTTTTGAATGGGTGGACGAGGTTAGAAGGCGTACCAAGGATATAGATCCAAGAGAGATTGATGCGGCTGTTAGCGAGGCGGTGGGGGCAGTTAAAAAACCTGCCATCAAGGCCAAAGGATGATTAAAGTTGTCCTTGACGCTAACCTGTTTGTTAGCGCCGTCCTAACCTCCAAAGGCAAGCCAGCCAAGATTTTTGATTTGGTAAGAGCAGGAAAAATTGAAATGATTACCTCTTTTCCGATTTTAGAAGAAGTGAGAATGGTTTTGCTTTATCCGCGTCTTAAGAAACTGCATGGATTTAGCCAAAAAGAGGTTGAGAAAGAGCTTAAAAAGATTGCTGGATTTGCTAAGCTCACCACAGGGAAACTGAAAATTGAGGCAATTAAAAACGACCCCAGCGACGACAAATATTTAGAGTGCGCCATGGAGGGAGAGGCCGAGTTTATTGTTTCTGGTGACCATCACCTTAAAGACTTAAAGCTTTTTCAGGGAGTTAGGATAGTTTCACCAGCGGAGTTTGTCAGGATCTTTGCGTAGAGAAAGAGCGATGAATAAAAAAATTGGATTGTTTTGTGCTTTGCTGTTGTTGTTGCCATCAGTGGCCTGGGCTGAGGAAGCGCCCGAAGGGGTGAAGGTGGTGGCGGAGGGTTACAGCTACCTGGGGGATGATACCTCTATCAAGGAGGCGCGGGCAAAGGCCATGGCCGAGGCTGAGCGGGCGGCGCTGGAGCAGGGGGTGCCAATTTATCTGGAGTCTTATACAAAAGTCAAAAATTATCAGCTTGATACCGATGAAATCAAGTCCCGCATGAAGGGGTATATCAAGAATAAAAAAGTGCTGGTGGACGAGTTGGACAAGGAGGAGTTGAAATACAAGATAAAAATAGAGGCGGTGGTTCTTTATAAGGAAGAGGAGCAGGGGGCTAAAGAAGAAACGGAAGAAGTAGAGAAAAAGGGGGAAGTAGAAGAAATACGTATAAGGGGGGCGGAACGCATAGACGGCCCAGAGCCGATCTGGCGTCCCTTGCCCCGCGATTTTAGGCCCACCCCCGCTGAACCCTGCCGCTTTACCCCGCAAAGGCTGGAGCGCTTGTGGGATGAGGTAGAGGAATTACGCCGGAACCGTCCGAAAAAGTTCATTCACCTGGTGGAGTTGCTTTATCCCAATATTCAACCCAAGCGGGTTGTTCCCCATCTCTCTACCATTCGCCGGCACAACCCGCGCAAGTTTAATCGGATCATGGCCTTGATTTTTCCCGAAATCGGGCGCATTCCTCATCTGGAACGCCCTGCTCTCCGGCGCAAAGTAGCTGGCCGCCTCAGGCATATCCTGGGAAATAACCCTAATCGCTATATCAAGTTTGTACGCCTGGCTTTACCCCGCTTTACCGCTCCGGAGTTTAGATCCCGCCTGCAGCAACTCTGCAATAAGCGTCCCCAGTTGATGGAGCGGGTTGAAGACCTGCTGCGCGGGTAGGCTTGTCCTTGCGAAGGCTATCTGGGGGAAATCCCGCTTTTTCCAATACTATACAGTTTTGACCACTGCCCTTTTCAGCACATGGGCAAAAATTATCTAGGACTGTATAGTTTTTAGTATACACTACATTTCAACAGCCTAAAAAAACAGAAAGGCGGAAAAATCATGCCAGGTACAAAGCCCAAAAAAACAAGAAGCTAGAGAGTGCAACGAACTTCTGAATATCTTGGGGATACTATTTATCCCCAGGCTTATTTTTTCAAGAGAAAAGATGCTGAGAAGTTTTTGAAAAAGAAATATCCAAAGGTTAGGGAATGTCCTTTTTATAGGAAACTTGAGATTGAGGTGTTTGTGGTTATGACCTGCCCCTGATTAATGTACCAGTTGTAAAGACAGTCCAGGGGAGGGAGATATACTTGATATTCCGAGGATTAAATTTTGAGCATAACACAGAGATTGGGCGAAAAGGCCATTTTTCAAGGTACCCCTTATTTTAGCTCACTGTCTACAGGTTTAAATTTCATTACCAAATCACCTGTTTCAATCTGTGTACCAACTCCCACATAGATTTTATCTACAATACCATCTGCATAAGCACAAACAGAGGCTTCGAGTTTCATTGCTTCGATGATGAAAAGTTTATCATCTTTTTTAACAGGGTCGCCTTCTTTTACGCATAGTTCTACCACCATTCCCGGCATGAGAGAACCAATTTGGCAAGGGTCATCCGGATCGGCCTTCGGGTTCTTTTTAACCTTTGTTGTTAAGGACTTGTCCGCCACAGTGATATTACGCGGTTCTCCATTAACTTCGTAGAATAAAGTACGAGTACCGTCCTCTCGAGGCCTAGAAATTCCTAACAAGATAATAATGATGCTTTTACCCGGAGCAAACTCCAGAGATACTTCCTTGCCTATTTCTAACCCATACAAGAAAATTTCAGTAGGTAGAATCCAGACATCGCTGTAGCGGCTGCGGTGTCTAGCGTAATCCACAAATACCTTAGGATAGAGTAAATATGATAAGACATCGTAATCCTTAACTTTATGCCTCAATTTCTGTTCAAGTTCTGCTTTTACTTCTTCAAAATTTGCTGACGCTAAGCTTTTACCAGGTCTGGTTGTTAGAGGTTTTTCTCCTTTTAACACTATTTGTTGAAGTTTTTTAGGGAATCCTCCATAAGGTTGTCCTAGATATCCTTTAAAAAAGCCAATAACTGAATCTGGGAAATCAATAGAAACTGTGTTTTCCAACACTTCTTCCGGCTTAATGTTATTAGTCAGCAGATATAAGGCCATATCCCCTACCACTTTGGAAGAAGGAGTCACCTTAATCACGTCCCCAAGCAGATCATTTACTGCTGCATACATCTTCTTCAACTCACCCCAGCGATCGGCTAAACCCATAGATTGCGCTTGCGGCCAGAGGTTACTATATTGTCCCCCAGGAATTTCATGTTCATAAACTTCAGCCGAACTGGCTAGCAATCCACTCTCAAAAGGATAATAATATTCCCTGACAACTTCCCAGTAGTCGGAGCATTTATTTAAATTTTCCAGGGAAAGTTTAGTGTCTCTAGGGGTATTTTTGAGCGCTGCCACAATGGAGTTTAAATTAGGCGCCGCTGTTAAACCAGACATGGCACTTAAGGCACAATCAACAATATCCACTCCCGCTTCCGTAGCCTTTAAAATTGTAGCCGCTTGAACGCCGGAACTATCGTGAGTGTGGAAATGAACAGGAAGAGAAATTTCCTCACGTAAAGCTTTTACCAGCTTTTCTGCAGCATAAGGCTTACATAATCCCGCCATATCCTTAATACACAGGATATTAGCTCCCATTTTTTCTAAGCGTTTGGCTAGACCAATATAATATTTGAGATTATATTTTTCCCGCTTATCATCTAGGATATCTCCTGTATAGCAAATAGAAACTTCCGCAAGTTTTCCGGCATCTCTCACGGCTTCAATAGCCACAGCCATGCTTTCATCCCAGTTCAGAGAATCAAAAATTCGAAAAAGGTCTATGCCATGTTCGGCTGCCTGCTTAACAAATTCTCGAACCACATTATCCGGATAGCTGGTATAACCAACTGCGTTAGAACCTCTTAACAGCATCTGGAACAAAATATGGGGGATCTTTTCTCGCAGATGAATAAGGCGTTCCCATGGACACTCCTTCAAAAACCGCAAGGAAACATCAAAAGTTGCCCCGCCCCACATCTCTATTGAAAAAATACCGGGATTATCATGCCCATAAGCCTCTGCCACAGCTAACATGTCATAGCTGCGCATACGGGTCGCTAACAACGACTGATGGGCATCACGAATGGTAACATCAGTAATTAATAGTTTTTCTTGTTCTCTAATCCAGCGAGAAAACGCTTCCGGCCCCAGTTCATGAAAAATTTCTCGACTACCTTTAATTGTGCGCTTTTCCTCAATTGGTTCAGGGACCTTAATTTCCCTTAAGCTTCGCTCCCTGTCAACTTTTTTAACAATTGGATTGCCGTTAATGGTGATTTCAGATATGTATTCCAGCAGATGCGAAGATTTGTCTCTTCGTGAGCGAAAGGTAAACAGGCTAGGGTGGGTGTCAATAAAAGAAGTGGTACATTCTCCATCTAAAAAGGTTTTACTTTCTAATACATTTTCTAAAAAGGGCAGGTTTGTTTTTACTCCGCGAACCCTGAATTCTTTAATGGCACGCTGCATTTTATGTACGGCATCATTAAAATGCACACTCCAGGAAGTAACCTTAACTAATAAAGAATCATAATAAGGTGTAACCATAGCTCCGACAAAAGCCGAACCGGCATCTAACCTTACCCCAAAGCCGGCCGGAGATTGATAAAATTTTATTCTGCCATAGTCCGGAATGAAGTTATTCTCCGGGTCCTCAGTAGTTAATCTGCATTGAATAGCATAGCCTCTTATTGAAACCGCTTCTTGAGAAGGTAGATTTATTTTCTCACTACCCAAAGGATATCCGGCGGCAATCATTATTTGAGTTTTCACCAAATCTACACCGGTAATCATTTCGGTAACGGTATGTTCCACCTGGATACGAGTGTTGACCTCTATAAAGTAAGGATTCCAGTCTTTATCAACTAAAAATTCAACCGTGCCGGCATTTTGGTAGCCTATGGATGTAACTAACGCTACCGCGTAGTTACATATTTTCTCTCTGTCCTTGGGAGTAATACGTAAGCAAGGCGCCATTTCCAACACTTTTTGATGGCGGCGCTGGATAGAACAATCTCGCTCATATAAGTGTAATACTTGCCCATAATGATCGCCAATAATTTGTACTTCAATGTGCTTGGCATTCTCAATAACTTTTTCGATAAAAATATCACCGCAGTCAAAAGCTGCCTTTGCTTCACGTTGTGCCTGCAAATACAGTTCTTCCAATCTGTCTTGGCAACCGACAATCCGCATGCCGCGGCCACCACCACCAAGCGCTGCTTTGAGAATCACTGGATAGCCATGTTCTTGACACCAATCTTGCGCTTCTTCTAAGGTAACAGCATGCTCCGAGCCAGGAATTAAGGGCAAACCGGCTTTCTTAGCGCATTTTTTTGCAGCTACTTTATCTCCCATTTGAGCAATAAGTTTGTAGTCCGGGCCAATAAAAATTAGTCCTTCTTCTTCACACCGTCTGGCAAATGCAGCATTTTCCGCTAAAAAACCATAACCTGGATGAATAGCATTTGCCCCGTGCTTTTTAGCAACATTTATTATCCCTTCTATATCAAGGTAAGCTTTTACCGGATTTAACCCCCCACCAACTAAATAGGCCTCATCCACTTTATGCCGATGCAGGGAAAAGCGATCTTGATGAGAATAAATTCCAAGGGTACTAATCCCCAATTCGGCACAAGCTCTATGTACCCGGATAGCAATTTCGCCTCGGTTGGCTATTAATACTTTCTTTATTTTTCTAATTTTTGGCTGTTTAGACATAATTTTATCAACTTAGCAAGGATACCCTGTGCTCTTGTAAAGGGCGGCCGAAAAATGTACCAGTGTGGCGGTCGAAAAGTGTACCACTTTGGTGATTAATATAGCTCCTTTGATGGGAGCCAGTCAAGGATATTTTTTCTTTTTTTCTTTTTTTGTTTTGTTCCTCCTTCTTTTCTGGGGAGTGTTTCTTGCGCCTGCGGCGCAGGCTTTCTTTGAAACGGTAAGCAGGGTGATGTGGTGGAGCGTAACCGGCTTCAGATGATCGACCCGGAGGGAGAGATTGTCAAGTCGGGAGAATCGGTTCTCAATGAAGCACTGGATGTCGGTAAACCCAGCTATTTGTGATATAAATATCTTCAGTAGCCATGAACAAATTATCCTTTCTACTTCCCAGCCGAAAAACTAAACTATACAACACATTAATCAGCATGTCGCATAATTTTTGCACCCCTCTGGACGGGTTTTTTTAAAAATATTTTTACCCCGCAATCATTTTCCGCAACTTCCTCTCAGTCAGCATTTCTTTCTCACCATTTTCTAAAATGTAGTCCTGCTTTTCCTGCGGCAGTTTCAGCAGGTTAAGAATCTGAGTAAATCTTGCCCGTGAAATGCCCAAATCCTTAGCAAGAATATTCTGGCTAACTCTTTCTTTTTCAAGCAGTTTAGCGTATTCCCTGGCTTTCAAAATCGGGTTGACATAAGCATACGAATCCTTAAATTCTCTTTGTCGCATTTCTCTTTTGGTAGGAATCTTGTTTTTAGGGTGCCTTGAAAAATGAGAATTTTCGTTCAAGATCAAGGCATGCGAAAAATTTAACCGCAGGCATATGTTTGATATTCCGAGGATTAA
>QIFF01000133.1 GCA_003230635.1 bacterium
ATACCCCGTCAGCTTGCTGCGGGGAGGCTTCATTCCTCGGAATATCAAACATATGCCTGCGGTTAAATTTTTCGCATGCCTTGATCTTGAACGAAAATTCTCATTTTTCAAGGCACCCATTAAGGAAAAGGAGGGTTTTCATGTCCGGAGGATGTTGTGGGAATGACGGTATTGATGTAAGCGTAACAGCAGAAGATGGTAGTACAATGTTGATGGAAGCAGCAAAAGAAGGTAACAACAACATTGTAAAGATGTTATTGAATAGAGGCGCTGATGTAAATGAACAAGATGCTGCTGGTGCAACAGCTTTGATGTGGGCGGCATATTACGGCCACACTAACACTGTAAAAATGTTATTGAAAAATGGCGCCAATGTGGACGCAAAGTCTGCTGAGGATGAAACTCCTTTAATGTGGGCTGCTAAGGGAAGTCACTACGAGGCAATAGATGTTTTACTAGCAAAGGGTGCCTTGATAGATGCTAAAAACAAGCAAGGTCAAACCTCTTTGGTGTTAGCGGCAAAGAACGGACACCAAAACGCGGTGGCTGCTTTGATAGAAAATGGTGCGGATATAGACGCAAAAGACAATAACGGAAAAACAGCATTAATGAGTGCAAGAGAAAAAGGTCATACTGAAACAATTGAACAACTAAAGAACGCAGGAGCTATTTCGTAACGGGCTTGCGCTTGAAGATATGAATTACGCCCTGGTATTTTTTCTGTCGATTGTGGCAATAGCGGCTGACCACCCCTATCGTATCCCCTTGAGACAACAACACTTCCACCTCTCTCAACTTCCCGATAATCTGCTCTGCCGTATAAATCTTTCTGCCTATCCCGTTCCTCCTCTCTTTTCCAATCATAGCACGAATCCTGTTTCAAAAACTGGACCAACTTTCGGGGGGCAGGTCAGTTACAAAGCCGGGCGCGACTTGTTAAGACACAGGTCAACCAGATCAGCAATTCTAGCTGTACCAACACACATGACCGTGTCTGCACCGCCCCAGTAAATCTTGATTGATCCGTCCTGCTCGGCCATTGCGCCGCAGGTGAATACAACGTTGGGGACATAGCCGGTCACTTCCCAGGGTTTCTCCGGCTGGAGAATCCACTCATCGGCTACACCGAGAACCTGGGAAGGGTTGTCAAGGGCATGCAGGGCAACACCAAGTCGATACACAGCCCCGGCCATTGTTTTGAAGGTGCCGTGAAAGATGTTAAGCCAGCCCTTTTCGGTTCGGATTGGGGTTGCTCCCGGGCCGATTTTCATCTCGTCCCAGTGATAGGGCAGCGGTTTAATAAGCACCCTGGAATCACCCCAGTGGATCAGGTCAGGCGAGTAGGAAATCCAGATGCTCCAAGGTGAGATTCCGGAATGGGGCCGGTCAAGCCGGGCATAGCGGCCGGCGAATTTGCCTGGAAAGATAACCACATTACGGTAATCGGCCTGCGTGATCAAGGCAATCCGCTCAACCCGCTGGAAGTCACTCGTGCGGGCAAGACCGACTCGAACCCCATACCTGGAGTAAGCACTGTAGGTGATTAGGTAGCTTCCGTCTATGGAACAGATGCGCGGGTCTTCAAGGCCAAACTCTTCATAAAGGGCAAACGGTTCTTCGGTTGTCGGCAGCATGAATGGTTCGGGCCGAACCCGGAAATGAAAACCGTCGCTGCTTTCCGCCAGCCCGATGATTGAACGCCCGTTTCGCAGATGAGAGCGAAAAAGCATGATGTAGCGGTCTTCATGCTTGACCACTCCCGCATTATGCACTGTTTCCACGGGATACGGAACATCGTTCTTGCTAAGGATTGGATTACCCTCGTAACGCCTGATGATGCTTTCATTAGACCCGGCCATAGTCATCCTCCACCCGTTCGATATCGTCCTCGCCAAAGTAGCGGCCGGTTTGAACCTCGATAAATACCAGGTTCTCCTTGCCGGGGTTCATAATCCTGTGCCACGTCCCCTGGGGCAGGTCCAGCGTCTGGCCACTTTTCAGCGGAATCTCCTGCTCATTACGGGTTACAATCGCCTGGCCCTGGATGATGTGCCAGTATTCCCCCCGCTGCCGGTGTCGCTGCAAGCTCAGCCGTTGGCCGGGATAAACCACGATTCTCTTTACTTTGTGGTCTGGCTCATCCGCCAAGACGACATAGTAACCCCAGGGGCGGTGGTCTTCACGATGGCTTTCGGACAGAATTTTCTCATAAACCTGGATGTAGTCATCCACCATCCGGTCGCTGCTGAATCTTTCCTCTACCCACTTGCGGCACTCCGCCCGCTCAATCTCCTTAACCCGTTCTAACGCCCTGACCGCTTCTTCAACCGAGGCAACCAGAAAGCCCGTCCGTCCGTTTGCAATCACTTCGGGCATACTGCCCCGGTTGAAGGCAATCACCGGGGTGCCGCAGGCCATCGCCTCTATTACGGATAAGCCGAACGGTTCCTCAAAATTGATAGGGTGAAGCAGGGCATAAGCCCCGCCCAAGAGCCGGTCCCTTTTCTCAGGGTCTGCACTGCCGACATAACTGACAATACCCTCTTCCAGATGGGGTTTGACCTCGCGCTCAAAGTAAATTTCATCCTGAATGATGCCCGCCATGATCAGCTCCATACCAGCCATGCGGGCAATTTCTATGGCCTCACTGGCCCCCTTGTCGGGGTGAATACGCCCGAAAAAGAGGAGATAGCTGCCCGGCTCAGGGCGGAAAGTAAACCGGCTGAGGGCAATGCCGTGGTGGATGGTAGCAACATAGTCCAGCTTTGGGCTGCGGTCGGCATCACTGATAGCAACGTAATATGCCTGCCGGTTGTATTTCCTATACACCGGCAGAATCTTTGGCGACGAAAACCCGTGAATCGTGGTTAAAACCGGGGTTGATGTCATCCGCATGTAGGTCAGGGGCAAGAAATCAAACTGATTGTGAATCAGGTCAAATTCATTGCCCCGTTCAAACAGTTCCGAGATATGCAAGCATTCCCAGACCTTTGGCGGAAGGTCTTTATCTTCCTCATACCCCTGGGGGCTTACAGCGACCAGTTGCCCGGTGGTTTTAGAATCTTGAGTGGCAAACAGGGTTACCTCTATGCCCCTTTTGAGAAGGCCCTCGGTCAACAGGGAGACCGCACTCTCCCAAGGCCCGTAATGCCGGGGTGGTGTTCGCCAGGCGATGGGTGAAAGCATTGCTATACGCATGTTATTAGTCCTTTTTAACAATATCTAATTTTTAACCGCTGCCAAAACACCCTGCAAGGACAGTTTTGTCACTGCCGTATAGGTATCCGCTGCGCCGTAATAGATGAGCAAATCATCTCCCTTGACTATTACTCCCGTGGGAAAGACTATGCTGCTGAGAAATCCCTGGCGTTCGTATTCCATTTCGGGTACGAGAATAGGACATTTTGCCCGGGCAATCATTTTCTGGGGATTATCTAAGTCAAATAAGGCCGCTCCCGCACAATAAATTCCTACCCTGTCCGCCTCATGAGCCTTGTATGAACCATGATATATCTCCAACCAGCCCTCTTCGGTTCTGATTGGAGGCGCCCCGGCACCGAACTTCGCAAAGTTCCAATCAGTTGACCTGCGTCTCTGAGAGGTACGATTAGTGTCTGTTTTTTCAGTTCTGATGTTTTTGCAATCCCAGCAAGTATTAACGATACAATGATGCTGTCCCCAATGTATCAAATCCGGCGAATAAGCCATCCACATTTCCGGGGGACCAAAGGGATTGGCACTCAAGGGGCGATGTAAGGCAACATAACTATTGCCAATCTTTTCAGGGAATATTACCACATCCTTATTTTCAGTCGGCAATATAATTCCATGCCTTTCGAAACGGACAAAATCTTTGGTGGAAACCAAGGACGTTGCTATTCCATGTTTGGAAACCGCCACGTAGGTTATATAAAATCTATCTTCAATAAAGGTAATCCGGGCATCCTCAACTCCAAATTCTTCATATGACCCTTCAGGAAATATTGTGGGAAGCTCAGCTATTGAATCAATCTTAATCCCATCCCGGCTTTTTGCCAGCCGCAAATGTGAGATATTGGTAAGGCGAAACCCCTTCTGTTTAGACACCACTGCTCGCTCATCTAGTGCAGTTACCAGATTTTCTCCCTGCCAGTCAATAACAAGTTTTCCGTTTTCTGCCCTAGGTAGAGGGATTTGCCCGGCTCTTTTTTCTTTTGGCTTTTCCGCTACCCGGATCAAAAAATAGGTCATCTCACCAAATTGAGCCACGCCGGGATTAAAGGTACCAATCACCTCAAAATCATCCTGGGACGACTTCAGCATATCCGGACTCAGTATAAGTTGATTAAATAATCTTGGGGGCATATTTTTAAAATTCTGGCGGCAGTTCAATGCGATGGCCTGTAGATGTAGCGTCTCTGGCCAAATCATAGGCCTTATCATACTGTTGCACCACCACTTCCCAGGAAACCACCTTATCAAGGTAAGTTTTCAGCTTCTCACCTAGATCCAGCCGGAGTTTTTCACTGCACGCCAGGCGAATGACCTTCCGGCGCAGCATTTTTTTGGTAGTAAACAGCAGCCCGCCCTCACTCTCCAGGGTCTGGGCGGTAAGCCCCTCTAAGGGGGCAGAGGTGATATAGGGTTTGTTCAGGGCAATGATGCGGGCCAGGGTGCCGGATTGGGTTTCATCCACCGAGGGCAGGACGATAAAATCACAGATTGCCATTAGCTTGTAATATATTTCCCCCCGGGGAACGAATTCATAGTAGTGGGCCAACCCCTTTTGTTCCAAAAACTGCACCTCATCCCTGTATTTTTCGTACTCTGGCTGGTGATCTGGGTCGCGCATGGCGCCGGCGGCGAGCAAATCCCATTCCTGCCCGCAGCGGCGCTTAATTTCCTCGTAAATCCCGTCCCACATGGAGAGTAAAATGTCCCAGCGCTTGTTGGGCTGAATCCACCCGATCATACCGACGACCCGGTTGGCCAGGCCCGCCTTGTCCAACCCCAGCTCTTTTTTTAAGGCCGGTACTTCGTGTAGTCCCCAACGCCTGTCCGGCCGGGAACCGTGAGGCACGACCATAACGTTTCCAGGCATTTCCCAGCCGTATCCCTGAAATGTCCACTCCAGCCGCCATTTCTGGTAATGGCACTTGAAGAACACTACATCCGCCAACTTACACAGACGGTGGACAAACTCGGCTTCCTGGTCACGCAAGCGCCCATGAATCGTGTGGGGTTCGACCACAACGGGATAGCGCTTGATTGCTTTAAGAAGGGCGAGAAAACCCTGGTTATTGTCCCCAATGCCTTGATTGTTTCGGTACTCGTAAAGACCATACTCGTGTTCCAAATGCACTGCGTAGGGATCCAGTTCCTTGATTTTCTCGGCCACGGGTTTCCACCAATCTTTACGGCTCATATCAATCAGGGGGTAAACCCCTTTCCCGGAGCCGTCAGTGTGGGAAATAACCAGTACCTCCCGTTCCGGATGGGCCTTTTGAATAAATTCCCGCGCCTCCTCGCAGAAGGTGGCAATCCCGCACAAGCGGGGCGGATAACTGGAAATCATTACTATCGGTTGATTACTCATAAGATTACAAAATTAGAGGGGAAACAGATTACTGGTTACTGGTTAAAGGGTGCCCTAACCTTCCACTCCCAGGCTGTTATATAGCTCAGTAGCTTGTAAATGATGAACCGTCAACAAGGAAATCAGCCAAGCCAGGGTTGATTCGGCTCCCTGATGCCCGTTTGTGCCTTGTGGAGTGAGGCCGTCACAGCACCCACCGGTTTTGAAATCATATAAAGGCACTTGCAAGTCATTCTTGCCCAGAAACCATTCCAGGCAGCGGTGTGCTTCCACAATCCAGTGCTTATCACGGGTGATGCGATAGGCTTCCATACAAGCATCTATCAGTCCCATAAGCTCAATAGGCTGCTGGTCAAAACGTGCTGCAGCTTGCGCATCTCTGTTCAACCAACCCTTATTGCCAATAATAGACAATTGCCCATCCGCTCCTGTCTGAACATGCAGCAACCATTCCAGAGATTGCAGCCCACACTCTATCATCCGCGGCTCGGGAATCCATTGCCCCGAGAGTAATAGCGCATGGGGCAGGCGCGCATTGGCATAAGTCACTACATCCTCACACCAGGGCCAGTCCGGGGTTGCATTCTGCTTCCACTGTTTGTACAAGCGGCGGGCCAGGTTCGCCCGCAAACGCCGTACGTCCGTATCCCCCCCAAAGCGGGCCAGATAAGCATGAATGCCAATCAGACTAAAGGCCAAAGCACGAAGGGCGGTAAACTTCCGGACTGCGGGTAAAGCCTCGGAGAAGAGGCGGGCTGAGATGCTGCGGATGGAATCGTTGGGGGCATTTGCTACGGCAAATCCCAGCGCCCAAATCGCCCGGGCGTGGGAATCTTCACTGCCGGCATCCTCCAGCCAGTGCCGTTCATAGGACATAAAGTTGCGGAAGCGCTTTAGCTCCGGATTGAAGGCTGCGGCCATAAAGGCAAGATAAGTGTGCATCAGGGAAATTACACTATCGTCTTTGAGCAGGTTCCAATAGAGCAAGGTAGCGATTAAGGCCCGGGCATTATCATCAATACAGTAGCCATGGGCACGGTTGGGGGTGGCGAAAATGGCGTGTTGAAGCATTCCCGTGTCATCGGTCATGTTGCGCAGGTGTTGCAAATTTGGGCTCGGCAACTCATCTGAAATCTGCACTTGTTGCGTGAAGGCGAACAGGGGACGAGGATGCTCCGCTCTTTCCGAAAGCACTTTCCCGGCAAGCTTCAGGTAACTTTGGGCCACTTCTTTCCAGACCATCTTGCGGGAAAACTGATAGGCCCGTTTTGCCATGGCGTGCCGTTCTTCCTCGTGCTCAAGGAGGTGGCAGATACTATCGGCCATTGCCGTAGGGTCACTAAACGGCACCAAGCACCCCCTGCCTTCAGCCAGCATCTCCTCGGCATACCGGTAAGGGGTAGAAACAACCGCTTTGCCGGCTCCCAACGCATATGCCAGGCTTCCGGAAACAACCCGGTCAGGGGTTGGATAGGAAATGACATAAATGTCTGTGGCCCCAATATAGTGGCAAAGCTCTTCCAGGGTGACAAAGCGGTTATGAAAAATCACATGCTCTCTCAACCCCAGTTGACGCACCAAACGCTGCAGTTCCTGGCGATACTCCTCCCCGCTCACACGCTTCACATGGGGGTGGGTAGCGCCAAGAATGATATAGAGCGCTTCCGGGTGACGCTGAACAATCTGAGGCATCGCTTTCAGCATGTCCTCTATCCCCTTGCCCGGGCCAAGCAAGCCGAAAGTGAGGATGACTTTTCGGCCTTCTATCCCAAACAACCCTTTGTAACGGTTCGAATCAACAAAGGGGAGGTCTGGAATACCGTGGGGGATATGCACCAGTTTTTTCGCGGGGGCACCATATATCTCGCTCATCATTTTCTTCGCCCTGGGATTCAAAACAACCAGGCGTTCTGATAAGCGCACAAGCTCTTTCATCACCGTATGCTGCTCTTCGGAGGGTTCAGCCAAGACCGTATGGAGGGTGGTCAAGACCGGCATCCGCAGCTCACTCAACAAGGGTAAGATGTAAGCGCCGCAGGGGCCGCCGAATATGCCGTATTCATGCTGTAACATGACCGCATTAACCTGGCTGATGTTGAGAAAATCGGCAGCTATAAGGTAGTCGTTCTGGACATTCTCCCGAAGTTCAAAACATACCCGCTCCGGATAGCGATACCCCTCCGGCAAATCATTTATCGCCAAAGCCAAGACATCACCTTGAGTCCCTAACGCCTTTGCAAGAGCATTAGATAGGTCAGTGGTAAAGGTAGCAATTCCACAGTGACGTGGCAAATAGTTACCTATCAGGGCCAACGTCTTGGGCATCTCTGGCTTGTGTTTTAACAAGATATTTTTGTTTACCTCTCTTCTTTCTTGTTGCTTACCCTTTAACTATAGATTTTCCCATTATACTAGCAGACTCACCCCACGTCAATATCAAGCAAAATGAATTTATACTAGCCAAATACAGTTCATAAACGGCGACAAACAGTAATAAAATCCCATGAACTGGCTGCATCTTTTAAGGGGCTTAACCAGCTAAAGGACACAGCAACAACAAGCAAAGCTGAAGTGGTAAGGGATTATATACTATTGCTATTGTTTACAGGCTTACGCAGGCAGGAAGCAGCTAAGCTAAAATGGGAACAGGTGGATTTTAAGGAGAGAGAACTCCCTGCGCTCTTGGCGCAGAGGACTTTGGGTTATTCTGGTTTTGACGCCCTGAGGTCTTGCCTCAGGGAAATTCAACTATACAGTGTATAGTCCCCGAGGCATCTTGGTTTTGAGGAAAGTTTCACCATAAGGTTACGTTGATAACTGGGGTGCCTTGGAATGTTATTAATGAAATCTTCTCCTTCCGTACGATTTCCGAACTTTTCTCGTTAGTTGCCAACCTCAAAATTTCATTAAATCATCACTGTATTAACCCATATTACTACTTAATTTGGGGAGACAAATGGGCTTGATTTTATTGTGCAGAGGAGTTTTTGACCCTCGCATACAGTTCGGAGGGGGATAGGGCATCCCTGGTAACAGGAATATCGTTCCTACTCTACAGAGTTAATAAACGAGGGAGGTGGACATATATAACTTAACAAAGAAAGATGTGATATTTTGTGGAGTTAGTTTGTGCCGCCAACGGGAGTAAGTATCCTGTTCAATTTCAAGACATCTGTCCAATAATCAAACACTTCCTCCCTCTTTTTCCTATCTATTTAGAAAACAGAATGGGGTGGTTACATCTTTGCCAACCCATTGATATATAAGTTGCCCAGCTTTGCCTGGTTCTCTAGCCCTTAGTTAGTGGTACAAATACTGCAAGGGAGGTTCATACTTGGCGACCATGCATTGGAAAGCTTAGCCAAAATTCTCCCCCATGGTACCGTGCAAGTGTTTCTCTTGGAAAGCGGAAGAAACTGCAGTAAAACAACACCCAACTGGTTAAAAGAACTTGACAAAACAAAGATTGCAAGCATGAATTGGGAGTGAACTTGACCTTAGACAAGAGGAGATGAACGTGTCTCAAGTTACCTTACCCTCCGGTCAAAAGGTGGAACTGGGTGAATTGAGCGGCAAGGAAGAGGAATTGCTCAGCAACCAGTGGCTGACTAGGTCTGGCGGAGCTATAAACCAAGTGCTGCTCAACTGCATCAAGCGTATCGGTAAAGGCAAAACACCCACTATGCAGGATATCCTGAATCTTTTCTCAGACGACCGGCTGTTTATTCTGGCAAAACTGCGGCAAATATCTCTGCTAAAGCAGACCCTGGAGTTTGAGCTGATATGCCCTGTTTATAGGGGAACAAACTTCAACTGGGTAAACCTGGAGGGACTGCTGCCCAACTTTTTTCAGGAGCAGCAGGGACTTGATTTCAACCTGGCCGCTTTGCAAAAGGCGATTGTTTTCGGCTACCCTAACGAGAATGGACAGCAACCGGCGGCTTTCAAAGAACCGACTTTGCCTTCCCCCACCGTTGCCGAGGTGATTCCCCGGTATTTAGAGTATGTTAAGCTACAGAGAGCTCCCAATACCTATAAAGGTGTAAAAATAACCTTTCAGCTACACTTTTTTCCTCTCTTGGGCCAATGCAGCCTGAATCAAATTGAGCTATCCCACCTTGATCTTTACAAGCAAACCAGGCTAAAAGAGAGAGCCAAGCCAATCACTATCAACAAAGAGCTAGAGCACTTCTCTGGATTCCTGAGCTGGGCGGTCAAGAACAAAATCTGTCGCAAGTTTCCCCATAAAATTGAACCCCTTCCCTACTCCCGCTCAATTCCTGGGGTTCTCAGCCAGGAAGAGGTCAGGCGCTTTATTGAATCAGCAGAGCCCCACCACAGACTGCTCTTTCTCTTTTTCTACCACACTGGCTGCCGTTTGCGGGAGGTACTCGACCGCCACTGGGAAGACATTGACTGGGCGCAAAGGACGGTCAATATAGCCCAAGCAAAATGCTGGCGCTCAAGAATGATACCCCTGAGTAATGAATTATACGAATCCCTTTGGCCCCACCGCCAGGAAAAGGGTTTTATATTCACCAACCCCAAAACTAAAAAGCCCTATAACGACATCCGCCCCCCGATCAAGAAAACCAAGGAGCGGGCTGGCATCAGCAAAAGAATAACCCCTCACACCTTCCGCCACACCTTTGCCACCCACCTGCTGGAGCGGGGAGCCGACCTGAGAAGCGTCCAGGTCTTGCTCGGCCACTCCAGCGTCAAGATTACCGAAATCTACACCCACATCTCCAACCAGCAGTTGA
>QIFF01000116.1 GCA_003230635.1 bacterium
GGCGGCAGGTTTCCGACCTGGACATGATTGCGGTGGGGGCTTTTAGTCCCCTGGATGGTTTTATGTGCCGCGAAGATTATTTGACGGTCTTGGATTTGAAGCGCCTGAGCAACGGCCTGCCCTGGACAATTCCCATTACTCTGTCAGTCGGCAAGAAGGAGGCGGAGCGCTATAAGGAAGGCGAAGATGTTGCCCTGTATGAGGACAAAAGGCTTTTAGGGGTATTGCATTTGCAGGAAAAGTGGGAGTGCGACAAGGAACGCGAGGCCGAGGCGGTCTATCTGACCACAGACCTGGCCCATCCCGGAGTAAAATACCTCCAGGAGATGGGAGATGTCCTGTTGGGGGGCAGGATTTCCCTGCTCAAGCGCCCTAAAGAGGGATCTCTTCATGACCACAAACTGGACCCCAGGGAAACCCGTCTTCTTTTTAGGAAAAAGGGCTGGAAGCGAGTGGTTGCCTTTCAGACGCGCAACCCCATCCACCGCGCCCACGAGTATATCCAAAAGTGCGCCCTGGAAAAGTGCGCCCTGGAAGTGGTGGACGGCCTGCTTTTGCACCCCCTGATGGGAGCAACCAAAAGCGACGACATTCCGGCCGGGGTGCGCATGAAATGCTATCAACTGTTACTCGAAAAATACTATCCCCAGGATCGGGTTGTGCTCTCAATCTTTCCCGCCGCCATGCGCTACGCCGGGCCGCGGGAGGCTATTTTCCATGCCCTGGTGCGCAAGAACTACGGCTGCACCCATTTCATCGTCGGCCGCGATCACGCAGGAGTAGGCAATTACTACGGTACCTACGATGCCCATTACATCTTCAATGATTTTGAACCCGAAGAGATTGGTATTACCCCTATGTTCTTTGAGCACGCCTTTTACTGCACCTGTTGTAATGGAATGGCCACCGCCAAGACCTGCCCCCACGGGCCGTCTGACCGCATATTCTTGAGTGGAACCGCGGTGCGGGAGAAGCTGCGCAGAGGGGAAGACCTTCCCAAGGAGTTCACCCGCCCCGAAGTTGCCCAGGTGCTGATGGACAGCATCCGCCGGATGGAAATCGGGATGGGACTATAAGGATATTTTAACCACAGAGGACACAGAGGAAAACAATTTCAAATGTCAAAATCCAAAGTTCAAATGAAATCCAAATACCAAATGTCAAAAATTTTGTCATTTGAGCTTTGACATTCATTTGACATTTGGGCTTTGGCATTTGTCATTTAAAGCTCTATCCCGTTACTCCTGCCAAAAAGGCTTAGCATGCTCCTAAAGCTATTTCTCCTTTTTACAGTAGTCCCCCTGCTAGAGCTGACCGTTTTAATCAAAATGGGCACAATTATCGGGACAACGAATACAATTGCGCTGATTTTGTTGACCGGAGTCGGTGGTGCCGCTCTGGCCAAAAGTCAGGGGTTATATGTAATTAGCAGGATTCAAAGCGATTTGCAGGAAGGGAGGCTGCCGGCCGAGGAATTGCTGAACGGGGCCTTTGTGCTGGCAGGAGGGATTTTGCTGCTCACCCCCGGCTTTATAACCGATACCATGGGGTTTATTCTCCTGATTCCCTTTAGCCGCAACTTATGCAAAAAATGGCTGCGCCATAAGCTGGAGCAAAAAATAGCTTCGGGGGGGAATATTTATATGGATTGGCAGGGATTCCACTAGGCGGCCAGCATTAGCGGACACAGCGAAACCCGACGGTGCTGTTGCAGTCATCGGGCATGTCAAAGTCGCGGTCTGTGCAGCGCAGGTAGAACTCCGGGTTCATGTAAGAGCCGCCGCGGATGACGCGATATGCCCCGCTATACCCTCCCTGGGGGTTTTTTTGAGGGCTTGTTTTATAATAGTGAGGGTCATAGCGGTCAGCCACCCACTCGGCAACATTCCCCGCCATCTGAAGAACTCCGTAGGGTGAAGCCCCCGCCGCCAAGGCAGAAACCTCCTTAAGGGTCTTATGACCCTCCCACTGGCGGCCGAAGTTGGCCCGCTTTGCATCCGGCGGCTCATTTCCCCAGGGGTAGCGCCGCTGATCTGTTCCCCGCGCCGCCTTTTCCCACTCGGCCTCGGTAGGAAGGCGTTTTCCCGCCCACTTGGCATAGGCTGCCGCATCTTCCCAGCATACATTTGTTACCGGTAGTTGGGCAATCCCTGCCGGGAGTGAGCCATCATCCTGCCACATATCATACTTGGGATTGGTGCGGTTGAACGGGATGCGATGCCCTGTTTCTTGCACAAACTTTTTATACTGGGCATTGCTCACCTCATACTTATCAATGTAAAAAGCCTCCAGATAGACCTTATGCGGGGGCCGCTCGTCGGGATACCACTCCTTGCTCCCCATTGTAAACTCCCCCGCAGGAATTGGTACCATCTGTGCCCCATCCTTCTCATTCACTATGCTGGAAGGAAGTTGCTGGGCCGATACCAACCCCGCTGGAATAGACAGCACAAGTAAAATCACCCCTATTTTTGTCCAGGTTAAGCGCTGCATGACAACCCCCTTCTTTTGGAATATAAGCTAAGACTTATTTATGCAATCTATATACCAGAAGATTAGAAGGTAGAAGGTAGTAGCAAGTAGGTTGGGTTGAGGTACGAAACCCAACAATTACCAGGGGTTATTTTTTGTTGGGTTTCATTTCATTCAACCCAACCTACTCCCAAACCAGGAGTAAAACTATGGCAGGCATGGCAATTTATGGCAAACATGCCTCAGTAAAAACAAAAAAGCCTGCACGCAACTATGCAATCTTTTTCTGTTTGATTCTTTATGGGTAGGGATGCTATAATGACAAATATTAAGGGCATTTTTCAAGGTGCCCTACACTTAAAATTTCTTTGGGGAGAGTAGAATATCAGCGGTTCAAATCTGCTCGCTCTGACGATCTGGGGAACAAACCTTTGCCAACCCAACAACCACAAATTGCGGTGATTGGAGCCGGTGCTTGTGATGAGGCCGCCAGTGCCCAGGCTGAAGAGGTGGGGCGGCAGATTGCCCGGCGGGGTGGGATTCTGCTTTGCGGTGGTCTGGGCGGGGTGATGGCGGCTGCGGCCCGGGGTGCTCAGGAGGCCGGGGGAATTACCCTGGGGATTTTGCCCGGCGCCAACACCCAAGAGGCCAATCCTTATATTGCAATTAAGCTGGCCACTAACCTGGGGCATGCACGCAACGTTTTGCTTGCTCATTCGGCGGACGCTCTGATTGCGGTGGCCGGTAGTTACGGGACTTTGTCCGAGATTGCCATTGCCTTAAAGATTGGCAAGCCGGTGGTGGTTTTAAACAGTTGGCAGCCAACTTCAGAGGTAATCGTTGCCGATAGCCCTGAGGATGCGGTGAATAAGGCTTTTGCGGCTATTGGTGGGTAAAGAAAAGATGGAACCACAGAGTGCACAGAGGAATTCTCTGTGTTCTCCAAATCTTAGCTATTTTGGACTAAATAGTTGGCTTGTTGATTAATTTTAATGTAGGCATGTCCCAGAGAAATCTGGGCAAGATTGAAAGAAGGCATAAAAATTAACTGCTTAGAGGACACAGAGGGGAGGGAGTTATTGATACTTAATATTTTCTCTGTGTTCTCTGTGGTTGGTTTTGTTGTCTGAGGGGTGATGAATGCTCCTGCCCAGGCGAGGTGGGAATTGGATATTAGCTCTGCTGCTTTTGCTTGTTCTGGGTGCCTGGGCTGGCTGTGCCCGCTCGGGGTATGTGCGCAGGCGCTATCCCGCCCGCTATCGGCGGGGTAAGCTCAGGGGCGTCATTCATACCGTTGGCAAGGGGGAAACCCTTTGGCGGATTGCTAAGACTTACGGTTTAAAGCTGAGCTACCTGGCCAGAGCTAACCGGATTAAAGACCCGCACAAGCTAAGAGTGGGCCAGAGGCTTTTCATCCCCGGGGTTAAAAAAGTTCTACGGGTGCCGGCTTACCGGCCAAAGGCTTTAACCAGGAAACGCCGACGGAAAAAGACGCCGCCCCGCTTGTCCGCCCGGGCTCGGGGCAGTTTTTTGGGCTGGCCGGTTAAGGGTCGGGTGAGTTCCCCCTTTGGCATGCGCTGGGGCAGTAAGCATGAGGGGATTGATATTGCGGCAGCGGCAGGGACTAAAATTAAAGCTGCGGCCGGAGGTAAGGTAATTTACTCCGATAATAAGATGCGTTACTATGGGAATGTGGTTATTATCAAGCATCAGGGCGGTTACTTTAGCGTTTATGCCCATAATTCGGCTAATCTGGTTAGGGCAGGGACAGTGGTGAAACAGGGGCAGGTAATTGCCAAGGTAGGCCAGAGCGGGCGAGCTACAGGCCCTCACTTGCATTTTGAAATCAGGCAAGGGGAGCGGCCGATTAACCCGCTGCTTTATTTACCGTCTCGCTGGTAAAAAGCTTTGAATAACCACCCGCTGGACGAACAACCTGAGCAGCGGGGAGCTTTAAGGAGAGATGTTGTTTCCTGATTACGATGATCCTGAAGTTCTGGGTGCAGGGGAGAGTGTTTCTGCCGCCCGCCAGGCCCGGGACCAAGAGAAGGAAACCGGCGGGGAGAAAGGGAGAGATGGTACTCATGATACGATCCGCCGCTATTTCCAGGATATCAGCAAGCTGTCCATGTTGTCGGCGGATGAGGAGCGGGCTCTAGCCATGCGGGTCAGGGCAGGGGATCTCCAGGCGCGGGAACAGATGATTAACAGTAATTTGCGCCTGGTAGTCAGTATTGCCAAGAGGTATCTTAATTGCGGTTTGCCCCTTTCCGATTTGATTGCCGAGGGCAATCTGGGCCTGATTAAGACAGTGGAAAAGTTCCGGCCTGAAATGGGTTACCGTTTTAGCACCTATGCCACCTGGTGGATCCGCCAGGCCATTGTCAGGGCCTTGGCCAAGCAGACGCGCACAATTCGTCTGCCGGTTAACGTGGCCGAGCAGGTGAATCGTTTTTTAAGGGTTTTGCGGGGCATGGTGCAAAAACTGGGGCGCGACCCTACCTCCAGCGAACTTGCTGAAGAGATGTCGCTGACTCCAGAACAGATTACCCGCATCAAGACTCTCATTCAATCCCCGACTTCACTGGAAAGTGAGATTGGTACCCCGGAAGATAAAGGCTCCCTCAAGGACCTGATTGAAGACCGGGCTGCGATTTCACCGATTGAGGCTACTCAAATCAAGAGACGGCGGGAAAAGATTGCCCTCCTGATGGGGGGATTATCTGAACAGGAGAGAAAAGTGCTTACCCTGCGCTTTGGTTTGGAGGATGGAGAACCTAAAACCCTGGAAGCTATTGGAGTGGTGTTTAGCCTTACCCGGGAAAGAATCCGCCAGATTGAAAGCTCGGCCTTGAAGAAACTGCGCCGCCTTCTGCTGCGCAGGGACATTGGAATTTCGGAATTACTTTAAAAGATGAACCACAGAGTACACAGAGAAATGACAAATGTCAAAGTTCAAATGCCAAAACCTTAATTAGGACGCTGATAAACGCAGATTTGCAGGATTATCAAAAAGAAAAGAAAAAAATCAGCGTTAATCTGCGAAAATCTGCGTCCTATTTTTTGAACTTGGATTTTGGCATTTGAAATTGTTTTCCTCTGTGTTCTCTGTGGTTAGGTTTTGAGGATTCCACTTTACCCAAAAGGAGGAAAGATGCAAGCGTTATCGGATAAAATTCGCGCCATTCCTGACTTTCCCAAAGAAGGAATTTTGTTTCGCGATATTACTACCCTTCTGGCCGATGCCGAGGGGTTTAAACAGGCAATAGATGAAATTGCCGGCCATTATCGCAGTCAAGATATCGATGTGGTGGTTTGCGTAGAATCTCGCGGGTTCATCTTTGGTGCGCCGGTAGCCTATAAACTGGGTGCCGGCCTCGCTCCGGTGCGCAAGCCGGGCAAGCTGCCTTATAAAACCTATCAGACAACTTATGAACTGGAATACGGTACAGATAGCCTGCAAATCCATCAAGACGCCTTTCCCGCCGGGGCCAGGGTGCTGATTGTGGATGACCTGCTGGCTACCGGAGGAACAACCGAAGCCACCGTTGAATTGGTGGAAAAACTGCAAGGCCAGGTGGTAGGCATTGCCTTTTTGATTGAACTGGATTTCCTGGAAGGCAGAAAAAAATTAGAAGGGCATGAAATATTTTCCTTAATCCATTATTAAGGGGGAATTTAAATGACTGAAGAGCAAAAAGCTGAATTACATCGGCTGGAAAAACTGACGGTTACCAAGTTACGGGAAGAAGCTAAAGAAAAATATCACGACCAGATTAAGGGCGTGCACGGGATGAACAAAGGGCTGCTAATCAAGGCCCTTTGTGAGCAAGAAGGCATTCCCTATGAAGAAGAAAAACACAAGGTTGCAGTAGGGCTTGACAGAGCTGGCTTTAAACAAAAAATCAACCAGTTAAAGTTGCACCTGCAAGAAGCCGGCAAGAGCAAACAAGAACGCTCAATCCTGCGCAAAAAAGTCAGACACTTAAAACGCAAGCTGCGGCATGCGTTTTGAGTTTTCTGTCATTGCGAGCGAAGCGAAGCAATCTTAATTTGTGAGCGGGCAATGCCTGGGATTGCTTCGTCGGCTATGCCTCCTCGCAATGACAAACAAGCCCGGGAAAACTATTCCAAAATCCGGGTAATAGTAGGCAGGTAGGCGTCGGGGTTGAGGTGTTTGTTGTAATACCACAGCCCTGAAAAGCTCAGTCCCAGTCCGAGGAAGGTCCCCACTACGGCCCAGGCCTCGGAAACCTGCTGGCCGATCACCGCCCCCCCGAATAGGGCCAGCAGGGGGATTAGATAGACGATGAGGGAGGCGCGCAGGAAGGTCTTGCCGGGCAGGGACAAAAGCACCTGCTGGCCGATTTTCGCCTGGAGGGGGTTGCCGGCGGTAACCAGCATTTCCTTGCCTGTGTCCAGGGCATGGCAAACCCTCTTGGAGGCGCACTGCCCGCAGGCGCCGCTGCGGCTGACCTTGACCTGGGCTTTTTGGGGGTCAGGGACAGCGACCACAATTCCCTTTTCTTCCAACATCCGACTAATTACCCATCAGTTTCTTCAATTTCAGGCGCTGTTCTTCGTCAATAGTAGAGAAGTATTCTTTTAAGAATTTCAAGGCTTGCTCGTGCTTTTTCCGCTTGGCTTTATCCAAGTCTTCAAGGGCGTCCTCCAGCTTGTCAAGGTCTGTCTCACCCTGCAGCACATTATCCAACTCTATTTGTCTGATTTTGAGCTTGGCGTCGTTTTTAATGCGCTGTTTCTTGTATTCCAGTTGCAGTTCATGGAGGGCCTCTAGCTGCTTGTCCGAAACCCCCAACTCCTTTTGATATTGTTTGTAGAGAGTGATTTCCTGTAGCTTGCCGGCCAAAAAGTGTTCCAGGAGGTTGCTGGCTTTGCTGGTTTGGGCTATATTATGGCGGGGTCCCAGGGGAGAGCGCCCCATCATCTCTTCCATGAACATGCCGGGCCTGATTTTTCTCCCCTCCTTGTTCAGATTGCCGATAGGGGTCTGGGCCATCATTTTGTCCATCATCATGCCCGGCTGCGGCCTGCTTTTGCCCTGCATAATGTCCGCCATTTCCGGGGCAACCTCCTCCAGGTTAGGTACCAGATAAACATCCTCATCCGTTTGTTTTCCATCCCGCAGGAGAATAAACTCAACCTCGGTAGGTTCTTTGATGGCGGCCAGCAAGTCATCCAGGTCGGCCAGTGAGTGAATGCTTTTTTCCTGATTGCCGATTTTAGCGCCGATGATTATGTCCCCCTGTTCCAAGTCCTCGGAGTCGGCAATCCCATCCGCTTGCACCTTTTGAATAAACACCCCGGAGATATCGTCCAGCCGGTAATTTTCCCCCTGGAAACCAAGCCAGTCCTGGGAGAGGCTGCGGCCCCGGAAAATGGGGGCGGCATAGGGCCCCTTCTGTTTGTGCTTCATATCGGTAATTACCTGCGAGGGAGTAACCCCTCCATGCGCCCCGCTGGCGGCGGGCCAGAGTAGGCCGGGAACCAGCACGGCGCTTAGGAGTAAGACCCTATTCTTCATAGCATTGCCTCCTTATACCCTTAGGGCAGAGCAGAAAAGGGGAGTAGATCACTTGTGGTTTAAAACGAAGTAACTTGCCAAGTTAATAATAGCAAAAGAAGCCAAATAGTCAACCAGGCTTTCGGCGAAAGATGTGCCTGAAGAGCGAAGGCGCTTTTTCGACGATCTGGTTTGCTTTTTTGGGAGTTTCCCCATTTTTATATATTGTATTTTTTAACTAGTTGTGCTAAGGTTGCCATTGATTTAGCGTACTTTATTTTTCTTTGTATTGGAGTGTAAATTGTGAATCCTAAGAACTTATCTCTTTGGCTGGTTATTGCCCTGGTTATAATTTTACTCTTTAATCTCTTCAGCCAGCCCGTCGATACTAAAGAAAAACTCATTTTCAGCGATTTTCTGGATCGGGTGGAGCAGGGGGAAATTCAAGAGGTTACCATCCGGGAGAACGAGATTTCAGGGGATGATCTGAACGGCAAGGCCTTTCAGGTCTATGTCCCCAATGACCCGGATCTGATTAAGACCTTGCGCAAGAGTAAAGTCCGCATCGACGCCCAGCCCGCGGATCAAAGTCCCTGGTACATGAGCATACTGGTCTCCTGGTTTCCTTTGCTTTTATTTATGGGGGTTTGGATTTACTTGATGCGCCAGATGCA